>JAEWMK010000173.1 GCA_023457235.1 Bacillota bacterium | reverse complement strand
GTGGCGGTACTCACGAAACAGGCTTTAAGGCAGCATATACTCGGGTTATGAACGACTATGCGCGTAAAGCAGGCATAATTAAGGAAAAAGATAAAAACCTGGATGGCAGCGATATTCGTGAAGGATTAACGGCAATCATTTCTGTTCGAATTCCGGAGGAAAAGCTGCAATTTGAAGGGCAAACAAAAGGAAAACTCGGTACAAGTGAGGCGCGTTCTGTTGTCGATTCGATTGTGTCTGAGAAGCTTGCTTATTTTTTAGAAGAAAATCCTGACATAAGCTCACTTCTTATCAAAAAGGCGATTAAAGCTGCTGAAGCCCGTGAAGCTGCTAGAAAAGCCCGTGAGGAAGCAAGGGATGGCAAAAAGAAAAAGCGTAAAGATGCCATGTTAAGCGGAAAATTAACTCCTGCTCAATCTCGCAATCCTGAGAAAAATGAACTGTATCTTGTTGAGGGAGATTCTGCAGGAGGCTCCGCAAAGCAAGGGCGTGACCGCCGTTTCCAAGCCATCCTACCATTACGGGGTAAGGTTATAAATACGGAAAAAGCGAAGTTGGGAGATATTTTTAAAAACGAAGAAATCAACACGATGATTCATGCGATTGGCGGCGGTGTTGGTGCTGACTTTACCATTGGAGACATTAACTACGATAAGGTTATCATTATGACAGACGCTGATACCGATGGTGCTCATATTCAAGTACTGCTTCTCACCTTCTTCTATCGCTACATGAAGCCATTAATTGAGGAAGGCAAGATCTTTATTGCACTTCCACCGCTTTACAAAGTAAGTAAAGGGACCGGGAAAAAAGAAGTCATCGAATATGCATGGGATGAAAATGAACTAAAGGCAGCTATTAAGAAGGTTGGAAAGGGCTACATCATACAGCGCTATAAAGGGTTGGGTGAAATGAATGCCGACCAGCTATGGGAAACAACGATGAACCCTGAAACAAGAACGTTGATTCGGGTAACCATTGAAGATATTGCTCGGGCGGAGCGTCGCGTAACAACCTTAATGGGTGATAAAGTCGAGCCGCGTCGTCGTTGGATTGAATCAAATGTTGCTTTTGGACTAGAAGATGATGTAAATATATTAGAAAATAAGAATTTGACAATCGACCGGGGGGAATAAGGTTTGTCGTCTTTATTTGAAAAAGTAATGGAATTACCATTAGAGGATGTAATCGGCGATCGTTTCGGCCGTTACAGTAAATATATTATTCAAGACCGTGCCCTGCCAGATGCAAGGGATGGCTTGAAGCCTGTACAAAGACGAATTTTATATGCGATGTATCAAGAAGGAAATACCAGTGATAAGCCATTCCGTAAGTCTGCGAAAACAGTTGGTAATGTAATTGGTAACTACCATCCACATGGTGATTCATCTGTTTATGAAGCAATGGTGCGGATGAGTCAGGATTGGAAGGTCCGTAATGTCCTGATTGAAATGCATGGCAATAACGGCAGTGTTGATGGCGATCCGCCTGCTGCGATGCGTTATACCGAGGCTCGTTTATCCGCGATCGCCTCAGAATTATTACGGGATATCGATAAAAATACAGTTGATTTTACACCTAACTTTGATGATTCAATTTTAGAACCGACTGTCTTACCTTCTATGTATCCAAATCTACTGGTGAATGGTTCAACAGGAATTTCAGCCGGTTATGCAACAGATATTCCACCACATAATCTTAGTGAAGTCATCGATGGTGTCATTATGCGTATCGACAATCCTGCTTGTACAGTTACTGATTTAATGCAGGTGATAAAAGGACCGGATTTCCCTACAGGCGGCATTATTCAAGGTATTGAAGGAATTCAAAAAGCCTATGAGACTGGGAAAGGTCGAATTGTTGTGCGCGGCCGTACTTCGATTGAAGACCTACGGGGTGGCAGACAACAGATTATCATAGATGAAATTCCATACGAGGTTAATAAAGCGAACTTAGTTAAAAAAATTGATGAGTTCCGCATTGATCGGAAAATCGAAGGCATGACAGAAGTCAGAGACGAAACAGATCGGACTGGCCTCCGCATCGTGATAGAATTAAAAAAAGATGCTGATGCAGAAGGGATTTTAAATTATTTATTTAAAAATTCTGATTTGCAAATTTCCTATAACTTTAATATGGTTGCGATTCACAACCGCACACCGAAGCAAATAAGCCTAGGGCAAATGCTTGATGCTTATATTGATCACCAAAAAGAAGTGGTCACACGTCGTTCCAAGTTCGAGTTAAATAAGGCTAAAGAGCGTCAACATATCGTCGAAGGCTTAATCAAAGCAATCTCAATCTTAGATGAAGTCATTTCGACAATTAGAGCATCTAAGGATAAACGCGATGCAAAAAATAATTTAATCGCTAAATTCCAATTCACAGAAGCGCAAGCGGAAGCGATTGTAACATTACAGCTTTATCGTTTAACAAATACTGATATTACCGCCCTGCAAAAAGAGGATGAGGAATTATCGAAAAAAATCGATGAACTAACAAGTATTTTGGCTAGTGAGAAAAAGCTCTTTTCTGTTATTAAAAAAGAATTATTACAGGTTAAAAAGACTTTTGCTGATAACCGCCGTACGAAAATTGAAGCGGAAATTGAAGAGATTGTCATTAATCTAGAAGTACTGATTCCTTCAGAAGATGTTATTGTAACGGTAACAAAAGACGGTTACATCAAACGGACATCAATTAGATCGTATACCGCATCCAATGGTAAAGAATTTGGAATGAAGGAAAACGATTATCTACTTGGTCAATTTGAAATCAATACAACTGATAAACTGCTACTGTTTACAAATAAAGGAAATTATTTGTATTTGCCTGTACATGAAATGCCAGATATACGCTGGAAGGATCTCGGTCAGCATGTCGCTAATATTATTCCAATTGATAAAGACGAAGATTTAGTTAAAGCTATCCCGATTCGGGAATTCACTGAAAATGAATTCTTATTGTTCTTTACAAAGAATGGGATGGTGAAACGTTCGCAATTAGCACTCTACCAAGCCCAGCGCTATTCTAAGCCATTGGTCGCAATTAATGTAAAAGATGATGATGAAGTAGTGGATGTCTATCTAACAGATGGCAGCAAGGATGTATTTATTGGTACACATAATGGTTATGGTTTATGGTTTGCAGAAGAAGAGGTTAGTATTATTGGACAGCGGGCAGCCGGTGTGAAAGGCATTAATTTAAAGGATGAGGACTATGTTGTCAGTGGTTTTGTATTTGACCCTACAGAGAAAACAGACTTTGTTTTAATCACACATCGCGGGGCAGCTAAAAAAATGAACCTAAAGGAATTTGAAAAAACATCAAGGGCCAAGCGTGGTGTAGTTATGCTGCGTGAATTGAAGGCAAATCCACATAAAGTAGCCGGAATCCTGTCAGCAAGTGAAAATGAAACTGTTTATTTTAAAACAGAAAAAGACTCTATTGAAAGCTTAAATCCAAATGATTTACGTGAAAATGACCGTTACAGCAACGGCTCCTTTGTGATTGATATCGATGAAAGAGGTGAAGTAAAACAGGTTTGGAAGGCTGCTGTTGATTAACAGTCTGAATAAAGTATAAATAAAGCAGAGTGAATAATAGCATTGACGATTTTGTTAATGCTATTATTTTTTATAAAAATTTTACATTTCTTTATTGAATTTTCTGAATTGTTTTGTTAAACTTAAAAACAAGGTGGTAATTACTATGTCACAATTAAAGGATAAAATCATCTCCACTGCTTTACAATTGTTTGAAACACATGGGTATCATGGTGTTACAGTGAACCAAATAGTAGAACAAAGCGGAACTTCAAAAGGTGGATTTTATCATCATTTCAAGTCAAAAGACGAACTACTTTATATGATCCACGACTACTTCATTAGCTATGTTCTAGAAAAAGCAAATGAAGCAATTCAAATTTACGCAACACCGACAGAAAGATTGCAAGCTATCATTCAATCATTTGTAAGAGTTTTCGATCTTTACAAGCCTCACATTTCAGTTTTTTATCAAGAAAGCATTTATCTTAAACCAGAATATGAAGAGATTATTAAAAAGAAAAGGGATGATTATCGGGATATCATTTTTCAAGTCATCGAAGAGGGCATTGAAGCTGGTGAATTTCGTCCAAATCTTTCGGTGAAGATCACCGGCATGGCCATATTAGGTATGGTGAACTGGACATACAAATGGTACCAAGCAGATGGGGAAAAAACAATTGAAGAAATAGCTGAAATTTTTACAGATTTAATTCTTAACTCTTTACTTACGGAGGAAGCAAAGGTAACTCCGGGATTTTTATCTTTTTTACTATAGGATTTTAGATACTAAAGTATAAAGCGCTTACATTTATTATGCGCAGGACAGACCGTCTGGTCGGTCTCTAAAAAGAAAAGGGATAATAGTCAATACATCATGTAATCACATATATGAGTACAACCATTCATATTTTAGAAGAGGAGGCAAATCGAATGAATTTTGAATTATCAAAAGAGCAAGAAATGATTCGAGATATGGTGCGCATCTTTGCTGAAAAAGAAGTTGCCCCAAAAGCTGAAGAGGTAGACCGCACTGGGGAGTTTCCTTTAAACACATTTAAAAAAATGGGGGAATTAGGGCTTCTTGGGATTCCTTTTCCAGAAAAATATGGTGGTTCCGGAGGGGACACGATTTCTTATGCGATTGCAGTGGAAGAGATTGGCAGAGCTTGCGGCAGTACAGGCTTAAGT
>JAEWMK010000172.1 GCA_023457235.1 Bacillota bacterium | reverse complement strand
GGATAAGAAAGGACACGTCCACCAATGTGGTGCATTTGCGAACCTGCCACAAGCCAATCCAAGTCACTCTCCCAGTCAACCATATCCTTTAGCATCCATGCTTCATGTTTACCACAATTCCACCCGTAGCGGATGAGGAATCTTTTGGCACGCTGAATACCTAATGTGTCAATAAGATCCTTGCGTAGGACTCCCCATGCATCCGTGCTTGAAATAACCATTCTTTTTTCCTGAAAATAATGATCTCCCCCATTATTGAAAAAGGAAAAAATGTTCGGTAAAGTATTTTTTACAGTAGATGTCAAATTGTCTACTCCTTTCAGATTTTGTTTGACTGGCCTTTATAGTTCATTTAAACTTGCACCTTAATAATTTTTTCTATATTTTAAAATAAAATGTTTAAAAAGTGGCGACTAATACACATTAGGTCTGAATATTGCACTAGTTTTAGTATTATTCATTTAGTGATAATACAGTTAAATTATACTCTATGATTATAGCAACTTCTACTATTTTTTGGAATATTGATTAAATTATGACTAATTTTAAAATTAACAATTTAAAAGAAAAGAAAAGAAAAACGCACCCATCTTTCCTTAGAAACACGCATTCCATAAGATAAAAACCTATGGAACAACGTGTTATATTTAATATTTTGAAACAATAACAAGTCCTATAACGACAAATTCAAATAGTTCAGGAACGATTAGTACGCTCAAATGTAACCAGGAAACGGTGGTAAGCTCAGGAATACCGATCCTGCTCCGTCGTACATGCTTTCGTTTATAAATGCGTGCTGAGTTACGACCATCGCATCGCGTAAGTTTCTCTCCAGTGGGTGTCCGTCGTAGATTGCCAAGGTGCCGGCAAGCATATAGGCTGACTGCACAGCGCTTGCACCTTCACGAGCAGCATGTGCGGCTGCCAGGCGCAGCATACTTGTTTGCTCAGCGGAGACACCGTTACCCTTTAGGATTGATTCCCAAGCAGTATCAGTGGCCTCGTAGAAGAAAGCGCGTACCGACCTTAGTGATGCTTCTGCCTTTGCCAGCCCAATTCGCAAGTAGGCACGATCAGCCATCTTTGGTGCACCCGTGATGGTAGAACCGCCTGCCATCCTAGTAATTGTATCAAGCGAAGCACGAGCTATGCCAAGATTGACTACTGCCAGTACCTGTGCTGCATAAGCGATAGAGGGATACTGATAGATCGGCTCTTCGATAGTAGGTTTACCACCACGGACAAAGGTCCATTCGTCTGCTACGAAAGTGTCTTTCACACGTAAATCATGGCTACCTGTTCCTCGCATCCCGATCACTTCCCAGTTCTCGACGATTTCCAAGTCATCGGGCGTGAGTACAGCTGTGAGTGGCTTACCTCCATCCCCGAAACCAATACCAACGCCGAGTATGTCGGCGCCCATGCAACCACTAGCGAATTTCCAAAGACCGTTTACTCGCCAGCCCCCCTCAACTTTCTGGGCAGGTTGGACTGGAAATAGTCCTCCTGCAAAGGCCACGTCCGGTCCATTTGCGTAAATGCGTGCGAGCGTTTCACGTGGAAGGGCCGCTAGATAGTTCGAAGCAGAGCCAAAGCTTGCCACCCATCCAGTGGACCCATCAGCCTCGGAGATAGTCTCAATCAGCTTAAGGAACTCCGAAGGTGAAGAGCCATCCCCACCAAAGCAACGCGGTGTGTGAGCTCGATAAACTCCCAATTGTTTTAGTTTCTCAATCACGTCCCGGGGCACATGCCGCTTCGCTTCAAATTCGTCCCGTCGGGCACGGATTTCAGTCAACACATTGTTGAGCATGATCTTACTTTGCATTTCAATCGTCATGATTCTTTCCTCCCTATATCCTATATACTTTTACCTAATGGTTAGTGGGTTGTTTCTACAAACATAGTAAAATATTTAGAAAATTCCAACTATTGCATATTAGGCTTGAATATGACAGAAAATTCAGTATGATTCGTACGATTTGTATGATTCCTAGTTTAAAACAAAAAGAGGTATCAACTCAAAACAAAAGTGCCTCCGCAGAATTCTTGCGGTTCCCAGACACTTTGTGAAATTACCCATTTCTTCCAAAACTTTAAATTAAAAATGTAACGATTTGCGGGAATAAAATAAGTAATGCTACTAAAATACTATAAGTGACGATAAAATAACCTGTTCCTCTGAAGACCGTTGTAATGGGGATCTCCTTTGATATCCCTTGAACAATAAAGGCATTGACCCCTACCGGTGGTGTAATTGCACCAAGGCGCGTCACAATACATAGGACAATAGAAAACCAGACCGGATCATATCCAAGCATAATGATTGCAGGGAAAAAGATCGGGATAGATAGGATTAAGAAGCCTAATGCATCCATAATCGCGCCGCCAATAACATAGATTAATAAAATGGCTATGAGAATAATGACAGATGGTACCGCTAAATTGCTAACGTACTCAGCAACTGCAAACGGAAGTCTTGTTGCTGTGATAAAACGGCCAAAAACTACAGCACTAACGACTAAAAATAATACCATAGCAGTTGAACGAATGGTGCTATCTAAAGCATCCACAAGGCGTTTCCATGTGAATTTCTTCATAGCAATAGTAATGATCAGGGCTCCAAATGCACCAAATGCACCTGATTCGGTTGGTGTAAATACCCCGTAAAACAAACCTCCGATAACAAAGACAAATAAAACAAATACGGGGATAACTCCTGTTAAGGACTTTAATTTTTCACTTAAAGGGAATTTGGGCCCTGGTGGTCCTAAATTTGGGTTTTTCTGACACAGAAAAATAATCGTTAATATCATTAAAGTTGAAAGCAGGATTCCTGGCAAAAGAACAGCAGCAAACAAATCTTGAACAGATTGCTGTGTCTGGATGGCAATAACAATTAACACAGTACTTGGCGGGATTAAGATCCCTAATGTTCCTCCCGATGCTACAGCACCGGCACTGATCGCCTGATCATATTTATATTTTTTTAATTCCGGCAGAGCGATAGTTCCCATCGTTGCTGCAGTCGCCGTATTGGAGCCGCAAATCGAAGAGAAACCGGCACTAGCTAAGATGGTCGTACTTGCCATACCGCCTTTAAATTGCCCCAGCCATTTATAAGCTGTATCAAATAAATTTTGCGTGATACCAGAACGGAAAATGATTTCCCCCATAAACACATACAATGGAATGATTGCTAAAGTGTAACTAGAAAATTGGCCCCAAATATCAGCGCTTAGAACATTAAGAGCCGCATTTTTCCCCATAAATAGGAATAATCCGACAAATCCGATTATAAACATCGCAAAACTGACGGGCATACGCAGAAAAATAGCGACTAATAAAGCAATGATCCCAATTAACCCGATACTAGTTGGATCCATTAGATTCTCCCCCTTTACAATCATAAATAACATCTTTCAGAAGAACTAACACAAATACAAGAAATCCAAGCGCAGAAAGGATAACGAATGGGTAATAGATAACCCCTAAGGTCTGTGAGACGTTACGATTCGCAGATAAAGAAAAGGCGTATTGAAATAGCTGCCAGCCCACGATACTAAAGAAGCCAAGAGAAAGAAAAGCAATAATAATTTTTAGTACCTTTTGAAATCCTTTAGGGAATTTCGCAACAAGGATATCAATGTCGACGTGACTACGATGTATTTGCGCATAACCAAGTGCAAAAGAAACCGAAATGGCAGCTAGCCACCCGACGATTTCCGTTGTTCCTAATATTGGGGTCGAAAAGGACCGTTTAATTCCATTGATTACAATAAGTAGCATCATCGCTATAACAGCGCTTCCAGAAATCCAAGCAAAAAACTGACTAATCTTAAGGGTAATTTTTTCAAACGTGCCCATTCTCGCTGCTTTTTTTTCTAAATTTAGACTCATAGGCTCTTTTCCTGATGTTACCTCTATCATTTCACTCATCGTAAATCCCTCCTCGTGAAATCCATTTATAATTCTACTTATAGTATAAAAATTGATTACCCCCTAATGAAAACGTCATAGGGAGTAATCATTTTGAGTTTCTATTGTTCTTGACTATATTTTTCAATAAGTTCGTTCAGGCGATCTTGGAATTCTTGTCCAGGAAGTCCTGCTTTTTCAGCCTTTTTCACTTCTTCCTGCTGTAATTCTTTCAGGATTTTATCCCATTTCTCTTCATCTTTCAGTTTAACTGTCTTTAGGCCGTACTCGTCTTCGCTCCATTTTAGTGCGTCTTTTACATGGTTATCTAAATAGTCACCCGTAAATTCCGTCATTTCTGCGTTTAATGCATCAATGACCTTTTTTACATCATCTGGAAGTGAATCCCATTTACTTTTATTCATAACGGCTACAAATGTATTCATTGTTAGCGGATAGTCCGTCACATACTGAACCATTTCGGCATATTTCATATCTTTAAGAACTTCACGTGAGGACACATATCCTTTAACAATCCCTGTTTGCAACGCTTCTGCTACTTCCGCTTGAGACATTCCAACCGGTGATGCACCTAGTTTTTCAAAGACATGGGTTGTTCCACCAGGGATACGCAGTTGCTTTCCTTTTAAATCAGCTAAGCTTTCAATTGGCTCTTGTGATTGAATATAAGCAGGTTCCGTTGTAAAGACAGTAATCACTTTGAAGTCTTTAAACGCTTCTTCTGGAAATTCGTTTACTAAATCAGCCAGTACTTTGCTTGCAACCTTTGCATTTGGATACCTTGCAGGCATATCAGCAATCGACAAGAGTGGGAATCTTCCTGGCTCATATGCCGTTACAGATAAACCGATATCAGCAAGTCCATTGGCTACTCCATCATACATATTTTCAGCTGTTAATAAAGTCCCTCCTGGGAATGTATTCACATTAACTTTTCCATTCGTTCTTTTTTCTACCTCTTCAGCCCACTTTTCCATCTGAACAGCTGGGAAAGTTCCGGCAGGAGCAAAGAAAGCATAGTTTAGCTCAATAACATCGCCATCACTTTTGTTCCTTGCGCTTGATTCGTTTCCAGTTGATTTGTTACCAGTTGAAGCACTGCTACAGGCTGTCATAATCAACATCATTAAAGCTATTAAACTGAATAATATCCTCTTTCTCATATGGGATTCTCCTTTAATTTTTTTCTAGTAAGAAAAATGGTCTACCTACAACAGCTTCTAAACGGAAATATTTATCTAATCCTGTTTCACGGAATGAATGTGTCATATCTGCAACGATTTGTAAATCAGGAATACTATAGAGGAAACAAGCATGCCATCCTGTATTTCCTGCTGGACCGGCTGTTAAAATATCACGGTCAAATGTTCCTAGTAACTCAGAACCATTTTCTTTCCATGAAGCGATTACCTCGTTTAATTTGGGTAAAATCTCATTTGTTTTCTCCTCACCAGTAGTATTAAACCACCCTGTTGATTCGAAATAAATCATCACCCTTAGTGGTGATGGTACTTGTGGAGCTCCGTGTTTAATTCCTGCCATTTCCTATTCCTCCTTTTTTTCTTATCTCATTAATAATCCACCATTAATATCAAATGTTGATCCAGTTATATACCCTGCTGACTCAGAAGCTAAGTATAGGACAAGCTCGGCTACTTCCAGATCTTCCCCCACTCTACCAACAGGAATCCCTGCAACCATTTTTGCTAGTTTTCCAGGCTCAATTCGGTCCATTTCTGGTGTGCGGATCGCCGCAGGTGCAACAGCATTCACCGTAATACCAGCTTTTGATAAACTGCGGGCAAATACCTTTGTCAAGGCTAGCTGCCCTGCTTTTGATGCACAATAATGAGCACCGGATGTAAGAGGGCCAAATTGCCCGCCAAAAGAGGACATATTAATAATGCGACCCCATTCTTGTTTTTTCATCACTTCAATTACTGCTTGGGAAAAGAAAAAAGTACCCTTTAAATTCACATCAATAATACAGTCCCATTCCTGCTCATCGATATCCTCTATTGATGTTTCTTCACGAATACCGGCATTGTTGACTAAGATATCAATCCTTTTCCATTTTGTGATAACGGTGTTTACTGTTTCCCGTATTTGACCGATATTCGAAACATCTGTACACAAAAACATGGCTCGTTCTTTATACTCGAATTGGTATAACTGTTCCAGTTTCTTCAATAATTCTTGGTTGACATCAATAAAAACGACCTTTTTTCCTTTTTCTAATAAGGTTTTTGCAATTGCTAAGCCTAAACCTTGACCAGCTCCAGTTACAACGGCTACTCTTCCATCTTGATCCAAATATTCCATCTTTCTGACCCTCCTTTCAATCCTCTTTATGACAAGATATTTTGAAGAATTCGCATCGCATTTCCGCCGACAATCTTCTCAATCACTTGAATCTTATACTTTTTCTTGATCATCCATTTAATCATATTACTCATGGCCTCTGTAGGGTTCTCCAACCCTTCGACAAAAGAAGGAGTTTCATAGTCTTGATTTCCATGCGACTCATGAAGCGATAACATATCATCAAATGCATGCTGCAAGGCTACATGATCCCCGAAAAAGGTATCCGGCCCCAATCCTACATGATCAACACCAATCAAATCTATGAGATATTCAAGATGGTCCATAACAGATTCTATGGTATGTTCATGTGGATTTTTAGTTGATAAAGTTGTATTCGGTGCAGCACACACTCCGATTACACCGCCTTTGTTCGCACATGCGAGAAGGACTTCATCAGGTTTCATCCTTGGTGAATCCCATACCTTTCTTGCTCCGGCATGTGTAATCATTACTGGTGATTCACTTGTCTCTATGATGTCTAGGCTTGTCTTATCCCCGCAATGTGAAATATCGATAACCATTCCCAATGTATTCATACGCTCGATCACTTTTCTGCCAAACTTCGTTAATCCGCCATCGAATTTTTCTGTTAAACCGGATCCTAATGTATTGGCATCATTGTACGTAATCCCCATGCAACGAATCCCCAAACCATAAAGAACGTCCACCCTATCAACTTCATTTTCCAGAATACTAGCTGCCTCTATTGATGGTAGAATCGCCACTCGTTTCGTAATCTTTGCTTCTATCAAATCCTTGAATGTTTTGGCAAGATAGACCGTATCTTGTTTGGCAATGTCACAAAAACGCATACCCAGAGTCATGATTACATCATTCCACTTTGACCCATTAAGCGATGAAATTATGGAAATTCCGTCCATAAAGTTTTCAAACACGACATCAATGCCAGATCGGGCTAAGCCTTCATAATCAAATTCTGTATGAAGCTGGCGGCAATACGGGATAATATCATCTGGATTTTTTGGAACAATAAATCCATGGTCCCTTAGTGATATAATCGGGTAATATTTTTGAATCGTATCGAAAATTCGTTCCTCTGTTTCAGAAAGCTTTATTTCACGGGTTATCCGGTACCTATCCGATTGAGGTATTGGATACAACCTATAGTGTTTGCCCGGTGTTAGATATTGAAAGGAGCGGTATCCATCATATTGTTTTACTGTCATAATCATCCCCACATTTTGTATTTAATTTCCGGCCAATATTTTGGAACCGTTTCCATCAAACTAAGTTAGAAGTGGTCCTAAAAGTATAAAAATATTGAATCTTTTATCAGGAAATCTTCATTATTTCTACTCCTTTTAAAGTAACCCTCTTTTTTCTCAGCTATAATGACGGCAGACGTTCAAACGGAATATGACCCTCTTCGAATATTGCCGATAGTCAACATGATATAATATTCCGAATATTCATACTACCACATATTCAGTCTAAATTAACCGTGTAAATTAACATCATTAGTGTGATGTGTTTGTAAAAACATAGAAGCAACTCTACTTCTTTCATTACACTACTAGAAGTTTCAGATACTGAAACACAGCAGATTTCAATCCTAATAAAATGCGCTAAAATAACACTAATATTTCTTTGGGACAGCATTTTTATGTAGGTTGTGGAAAGGAGCCTTTAATTGAATTGTTTATTTGCCTGGATCACGAAGAACCTGTATTTGCTCAATTCAATGATCTTCTTACTTTTTGTGATGAATCAATTTATCTCCAATGATTATTTTGCGTATACGATTGGTGTGTTAATGGTCCTTTTATTTCTAATCTCTTTTCCAGATTCCAGTAAGTTATTTAAAATATTAAGCAGTAGTTTCATTGTCTTGGGA
>JAEWMK010000171.1 GCA_023457235.1 Bacillota bacterium | reverse complement strand
GGTTATAAAAGACGATGATGGATTTTATACGATTACAGGGCGTTCAGATGATATATTGAATGTTGCTGGAAAACGGTTAGGTCCCGCTGAGTTAGAATCGATTTTAGTAGAGCATCCGGACATTGTTGAAGCCGGTACTATCGGTGTTCCAGATGATGTTAAAGGTGAAGTTGCGATTTGTTTTGCTGTCTTAAAAGGAGATCAATTAGATACAGATAAAATTAAGAATGAAGCCATGGAACTGGTTGCTAATAAGATCGGTAAGGCTTTAAAACCAAAGGAGATTTTCTTTGTTCATGATTTACCAAAAACACGAAATGCCAAAGTTATGCGTCGCGCAATCAAAGCCGGATTCCTAAACAAAGATGCTGGTGATCTTTCATCACTAGAAAATCCGCATACTGTTGAGGCAATTCGGGAACTTGGTCTTAAATACTACAAACAAAATTAGTCATAAACAAAAAATGCTGAAGACATAGCCATAGTCTTCGGCATTTTTTGTATTTAAGTATCAACTAGCCTCTTTTATCGGCTTTCTGAAACTACCAATATTGCTAACGGTATAGATTCCTTCCATTAGTAACGCCAGTATGATCCCCATCAATAAGCCATTGGAGAACAATGGTCGTACTAACTCCGGAACGGTAATAAAGGCTTCTGAAGGGAGATTCATAATGGTCATCCCTAGTAAAGCTGGTAAAGCAATTTTGTATATGGTCTTTGGTGAAAACTCCAATTTTTCAATAGTTCTAAGTGCTGACCTGAATAGCTGTAAATAGGCTACAAAAAGGATAGTGTTCCCTACACTGTTTGGTATCGTAGAGAAGAATGCGCTTAATGACGGAATCGCCCCTAAGATAATAAAAAGTACTGAACCTATGAAAAATGGGGCTCTTTCTTTGATTCCGGTTGATTGTAAAAAGCCTAATGAAGAAGCATATGGTGCATAAGGGACCAAGCCTAATGCCCCGGATAAGGATGTAAATATTCCAGAAAGCAATAAAGAAGATTTATATTGTTTTGCTTTTGTTTCTTTTTCATAAATATCCTCAGCACCCTTTAATGTTGCAATGGTATTGGTGGTGTTGAGTAAGCCAGTAATCACAATGGTCAATACAATCCCCCACTGGATTGTAGGTTCGCCCCAAGGAAACCAGTTTAAGAATGGTGATGTTTTAATTAAAATTGCTTCATCCCCATTAGGTAAAAGGAAAACGGCACCGACCCACCCAATGATCATCCCAATTAATAATGACAGATTGCTTACAATACCTTTCCCTTTGACATTAAGAATGATGGTTATAGCCGCAATAACGAACGAAAAACAGGCCACTTTAACGTTTATGTAATCCCCACTATTTAATCCGAGCATTCCTTTTAAGAAAATAAATATGAGTTGATTGGCTAGCAATAACAAAAAGACAAACATAACAGCAGGAGTAAACCACTTTTTAAGCAGGTCCCCTAACCCAAGGTAGCCTAGAACTGCAACAAGAACACCCGAAATGATTGCACCAACGGCGATGCTCCCACCAATGGTCTGCAAATCTAAATGTAACGCGCTGGCAGATGCAGCTAAGCTTAGAATCACGCCCCACCATAATCCGGATTGTCCCTCCATTAAGGATAAACGATGCCCAATCACCCCTTGAAGAATACAGGCAATCCCTGTAAAAATAAAGGACCTTTGTAAAGCAGAGACAATTTCAATTTGCTCTAACTGAAAGGCACTGCCGATCGAGATTGGTATAACAACTGTATTGGCAAACATAAAGAATAACCATTGAAAACCAGCTAATAATGTAATTGAAGTATTTAAATGTTTATTCATCCTAATTCTCCCTTCCCCCGATAAATATCTTCCTATCGTTTGAATTCATTCAAAATCACGTCACACGTTTTTTGTATATGCTCCATTGTTAATTGGATTAAACCGTCAAGATTCCTTTTTGCCAATAGTTCGATCATTTTATAATGTTCTTGTTGTGATACTTCTAGATGATGGGAGGAAGAGGCGTATATATTCATATAGGGCTCCACACGTCCCCATGTTTTTTCTAAAAGTTCTAGTAATGGTGCGGAATACGAATAGGAGTAAAGCTTAAAATGGAATTGTTTATTTAAATCATTCCATTCTAACGGATTTGCTTTCTGATCCATTTCTTTAACTAGGTTTTCAAGTGCTATTAACTCTTTTTTTCCAATATTAGAAAAAGCCCATTCAATTGCCATCTTCTCAAGTGTTTTTCTTATCATGAAAATTTCAATTAATTCCTTTGTGGACAGCCGTTTGACAACTGTGCTTCTTCTTTCAGCAGTAATGAAACCCTCGGACTGCAGCCTTTTTAAAGCCTCTCTTGCAGGCATCGTACTTACTCCGTACATATCAGCAATTTTTCTTATGGATACTTTTTCTCCAGGGGAAAACTCACCCTTAATAATTTTTTCGCGTAAATGTTTATATACTTCCTCGGAAAGAGTCGGAACAACTAAGTTTTGTTTATGGTCCTTGACGATGTTACTCACCCCTTTTTAAACTAGTTAACCTACGATTGTGATATGTGATCACACTTTATGTTCCTTTTTATAATATAAGTTAATTTTTAGAAATTCAATATCTAAGTTTGAATTTTCAGAATTAAAGTTTTATATTGTACTAAATGGCCCATCAATAAAAAAGAGCGCCATAAATGACGATCTCGTTCTTGTGTAATGTAGCAATATTACTTTTTCGATAAAACCAATGCATTTTTGGTTATTACCCACGCTCTTCAGGAAGATTACCAATCTCTGCGCTTGTAGAATAGTTTACAGTTTCTCCATTCCATTATTGCGATTCTTTTTTTCGATAGATCAGCCCACTTTAATGACCATTACTCATCATCCACCTCACCATCTCCAAGTTCATCTTCCTCTTCTATTTCCTCGATTTGTTCCCCATCCTCAAGTTCTTCATCTCCACAACCCGTTAAAGTGAAAAAAGAAAACAGTAGGAAAAACATCAAAAGGTACTTTTTCACGCTAAAACCTCCTTTTTTGTTTAGTTTTCCCAACTTAATAGAGAATATGAAAGAGACTATCGGCAACACATCTACAAATTGAATTTTCATTGGAGTTGCCTCCTTAATTGAGTAAGTAAACAGTAACCAGCGAAACTAAAGTAGGCGGAGATTTTTCGGTTAAATGTAGAATTGAGCTCATTTCGGGGGATATAAGAGGAGGTTTTCCGATTATGCGATTCAAAATCCCCCATTTTCACGTTTTTTGAGTCAGTAGGCGGAATCTCTCCGTCTATTTAGGCTATTTTCAATGAACTTTACTAATTAAGCGAAATTTGTCTGGCTATTTATCAGATC
>JAEWMK010000170.1 GCA_023457235.1 Bacillota bacterium | reverse complement strand
TCTTATAGCAGCGGTCTATTAGAACATCCCCATTACACGAGACCAGCCGACTTTAACGGTATGAAGGTTCCTGACACACTATTGTCTGGAGACCATAAAAAAATCGAAGAGTGGAGACGTAAGGAATCTATTAGAAGAACATTTGTAAGAAGACCGGATTTGTTAGAACAGCGAGAGTTGACGGAAGAAGAGAAAAAGTGGTTGGAAGAGTTTATGAATCAAAAATAAAATCAATAATAAGCTATTGAAACAAGCGATGGTTTATGATATATTTATCTTTGTGCTTGAGCTGGTGTTCAAGTTTTGAAAACGATGTTCCGCTGTAATATCTGATATTTTTTACATGAGCATCTGTGTGGAAGGAGTGAAGAACGATGCAACAATTAATTTATGACATCACAAAAGAACAATTAAGAGCAGACATTCCTGCGTTCCGTCCTGGAGATACATTACGTGTACACGTAAAAGTTGTCGAGGGTACTCGTGAGCGTATCCAGGTGTTTGAAGGTGTTGTTATTAAGCGTCGTGGTGGTGGAATCAGTGAAACATTTACAGTTCGTAAGATCTCTTACGGTGTAGGTGTTGAACGTACATTCCCATTGCATACACCGAAAATTGCGAAGATCGAAGTTATGCGTCGTGGTAAAGTACGCCGTGCTAAACTTTATTACTTACGTAGTCTTCGTGGTAAAGCAGCTCGTATTAAAGAAATTCGATAATTTGATGAAGAAGGAGCTTGGTAATCAAGCTCCTTTTTTCCAACTTACCATTACTTTTAACAATTCACATTTTTATGTATTTTGGAGGAACGGTATATGTCCCAAAGCAAGAACGAGGTATGGGAATGGATTAAAGCACTAATAATTGCAGTACTGTTAGCTGGTGGAATTAGGTTTTTCCTGTTTGCTCCTATCGTTGTTGATGGTGAGTCCATGATGCCGACATTACAAGATCATTATCGGATGATTGTAAATAAAATCGGCTATAAAATCGGGGAACCAAAAAGATTTGATATTGTTGTATTCCACGCTACCGAGGAAAGAGATTATATTAAACGTGTAATTGGTTTACCTGGTGAACATGTTGAATACAAAGATGACGTTTTATATATAAACGGAGAGCCTATAGAGGAACCTTATTTAGACCAATATAAGCAGGAAGTAAATGGGCCTCTTACTAATGATTTTACGCTTGAAGAGGTTACAGGCTTAGATAAGGTACCAGAAGGTCACATATTTGTTCTTGGTGATAATCGCCGTTTTAGTAAAGATAGTCGAATTATTGGCACTGTAAAAATGGAAGAGGTATTAGGGAAAACAAATATAGTGTACTGGCCTCCAAGTGATTTTCAAATCATTAAGTAGTAGGTGAATTAGAATGACAATTCAGTGGTTTCCTGGCCATATGGCAAAAGCGAAACGACAAGTAATTGAAAAATTAAAATTAATCGATGTTGTAATTGAACTAGTTGATGCACGAATTCCCTATTCATCCAGAAATCCAATGATAGATGAAATTATTTCAGGAAAGCCAAGATTAGTTCTATTGAATAAAGCCGATCTGGCTGATCCTAAAAAAACGGATGAATGGATTACATATTTCGAAAATAAGGGCTATAAATGTTTGGCCATTAATGCACAAACGAAAAACGATATGAAAAATATCATCTCCGAATGCAAGGCGTTAACCCAAGAGAAATTTGATAAAATGAGGGCTAAAGGTATAAAAAATACAAGAGCAATTCGGGCTTTAATCGTCGGTATTCCAAATGTCGGCAAATCTACGTTAATCAACCGGCTTGCGGGTAAACCGATCGCAAAAACTGGGGATCGACCGGGTGTTACAACAGGTCAGCAATGGATTAAGGTCGGTAAAGAGTTTGAATTGTTAGATACTCCTGGTATTTTATGGCCTAAGTTTGAAGATCAAGAAGTAGGATATCGTCTGGCTGTAACGGGTGCCATCAAAGAAAATCTACTCGACTTTCAAGATGTTGTCGTCTATGCATTGAAGTTTTTAACAAAGTATTATCCTGATAATCTGAAGGAACGATATCAATTAAATGAAATTTCAACAGAAATGGTAGAGCTTTTTGATCAAATAGGTAAGTTTCGGGGCTGCCTAATGGGCGGAGGACTTATTGATTATGACAAAACTGCAGAGGTTATCATAAGAGATTTACGCTCTGGAAAGCTTGGTCGTTTAACCTTTGATCATCCATCAGAAATAGAATTATAAGGTGTCAGTCACTTCCTAAACGTCAATTAGTCTGGGAAGAGCTCGACGCCTTCTTTATTTTTTTTCAAGGAATGCCGATATAAGTTATATCTTTATTCAGTTAATAAGAAAGTGAGTTTGAGTTTTACTATGACTAAAACAATCAAGGAAATTGAAGAAATATTTAGGAACAAGAGAGACGATTTTTTAGATGAAGAATTTTTAGCAGAAGTAAAAAGTGATAAGCGTAAGGGCGTCCAGCTTTTATATAGCAAATGGTTAAAGAACAAGACAGAGGAAAAAAAGTTAAAGGACAAATTTGAGCAAATGTCCATTTATGAAAACGGACTAGCGTATCAAAATATACAAAGGATTGCCGGTGTTGATGAGGTAGGAAGAGTTATAT
Source organism: Bacillota bacterium (assembly GCA_023457235.1). Taxonomy (GTDB): domain Bacteria; phylum Bacillota; class Bacilli; order Bacillales; family Bacillaceae_J; genus Schinkia. The sequence goes on along the minus strand of JAEWMK010000170.1, from coordinate 891 downwards.
GACTTTAGAAAAAAGTGTCTAACTAAAAAATATATTACCAATAATTTGTTTGACTAACTATGGGTTATTATCTAGAATGAATATAGTTATATATCACCTGAAGAGGTGATTTTTTTTTAGGGTTATTTAGTGGGGAGGGCTTTAGGTTCGGGGGAGTAGAGCTAAGTTCTATATTAGTGAGAGATGTAGATTCTATACTATATTTATTATTATCTATTGGAGAAAATATATCGTGTAGATATTATCTAGTACCTTCTCAATAAAGTAACCTAGAAAGAAAATATAAGTGAGATCAAAGAGCTGCAATAAATATAATCCATAAATTTATATTGGATATAAAACAGGTTTTAGTTTTTAGCTGTTAAAAGGGGAGTAATGAGTGATGTTCTTATGTGGAGTGGATGAAACAGGTAGAGGATCAGCAATTTCAGGGGTATGGGTTTCAGCGTGTATTCTTGATCCAGACAAACCTATTGAGGGTTTAAGAGATTCGAAGAAACTTTCTGCAAAACGGCGAGAAGAGCTTGCTGAAGAAATTAAGCATAAAGCTCTTAGTTGGAGTATTGAAATAGCATCCCTTGAGGAAGTAGAAAACCTTAATGTCTTGAACGCAACACTTCTTGGCATGAAAAGGGCCATAGAAGGATTGCATATAAAACCTAATAAAGTACTTGTTGATGGGAATACATTACCTAACATCGATATTCCAGCAGAGGCTATTGTGAAGGGTGACGATTTGATTCCAGCTATCAGTGCAGCTTCTATTTTAGCTAAGGTTGAACGAGATAAAGCAATTAAGGAATTGCACCAGATTTATCCCCAATATGGTTTTGACAAGCATAAAGGTTATCTAACGAAAAATCATATGTTGGCGTTACAGGAATATGGACC
>JAEWMK010000169.1 GCA_023457235.1 Bacillota bacterium | reverse complement strand
TGTCATAGCCGATTTAGCACCAACTTCATGGGTACCTCCATCCTTCGTCCGAACGTTATTAACGAAGGATAAAATATTTTCGGAATAGCCATCATTGAATTGGAAAGCATATTCTACTTCTATTCCTTGCTGCTCGCCTTCAATCGAAACGACCTCATGTAAAACATCTTTCTCTTCATTTAAAAAATCTACGAATGCTTTGATTCCAGAATCGTAGCAGAATACATCCTGAACATCATGGCGTTCATCAACAATCGTTATGTTCATCCCTTTTAATAGAAAGGCTGATTCGCGTAAACGCTCGCTTAATGTATCGTAATTAAAAATAGTTGTACTAAAAATAGTTGGGTCCGGTTTAAAATGAATCGTTGTGCCACTCTCTTTAGTTGTCCCGATTTTCTCTAGGGTTGTGACAGCGTGTCCTCCATTTTCAAAGCGTTGACTGTACATTTTGCCATCACGCTTGATCGTTACAACCAACCATTCTGATAATGCATTTACAACAGAGGCACCAACACCGTGCAAACCGCCGCTTGTCTTATAGCCGCCTTGCCCGAATTTACCACCGGCATGGAGAACGGTTAAGATAACCTCTGGAGTTGGTTTCCCCATTTTATGCATACCAGTTGGCATGCCACGACCTTTATCCTCAACACTGATACTATCATCTTTATGTATCGTTACTTTGATATAATTTCCAAAACCTGATAATGCTTCATCGACAGCATTATCAACAATTTCATATACAAGATGATGAAGACCGCGCATATCGGTACTTCCAATGTACATACCCGGACGCTTCCGGACAGCCTCTAGCCCTTCCAGTACCTGTATCGCATCATCATTATAGTCAAATGATTTATTAGTCAATAGTAATACCCCTTTCAAACAACCGTAAACAAAGTTCCCTAGCATCACATCATTTTTAAGTTACATCTTATCATAACATAAAGGAACATATTTTCTCATAGAAAGATGAAAATCTCCTAATCAAATGCGTCTTGACGCATTTGCGCCCAGATTTTTTCGAGCTTGCTCGAAAACTTCCTTTAAAAATCTGAGGCATCCGCCGGAGACTTTAACTTTATTCAGTAGGATTCGGACTATCGGATTTGAATAATATAATTGAATTCATCCAACCATTTATTATAGTGGTGGACTTCTACTGAATAAAGTTAAATTGACATTTTTCGTTCTCGGATCTTATGAATTTAATTGTAACGATTGAAATTAGTTATGCAACTTATCTTCTAGAGAAAAAAGAAAATCCCTGCATTTTGCAGAGATTTATTTTTTCAAACATCCTATCTTGCCCTGGTTAACGCATGTTCTACCTTGATACAACGGTCCATAATAACTGTCATACCATGCTCTTTCAAGTATTCGTAGGCCTCTTCATTCGCAATTCCTGACTGCGCCCAAAAAACATCAGCCCCGATTTCAACAGCTTCTTTTGCAACCGCAGGCAAATGTTCTGGTCTGCGAAAGACATTGACGATATCCACATGTCCTTCGATTTCCTTTAACGAATGGTATGCCTTCACACTTAATGCTTCATCAATTGTGGGATTAACAGGAATAATTTCATATCCCGCTCTTTGCATCGCCTGTGATATCATATACGAAGTTTTATCTGGATTATTTGATAAACCAACAACTGCAATTCTCTTTTTTGTTTTTAAAATTTCTCCGATCTCTTCACGGCTTGGATTTTCAATTGTCATCCCATTCACTCCAATCAAATGATCGTCTAATACTATTTACAGAATACCAAACCGTTCCAACAGGATGCAAAAATACTGCCTTTATTTTTTTACCGGATCGGTTTGTTGAAGTGAATGATGAATGGTGTTCCAAGCTTTTTCATTAGCAAAACTGCGATTCCAGCTCGCAATTCCAGCTAATTGGTATTGGTGAACCAACGAGCTCCGTTTTTGTAATGATTTATCGTTTTCTAGCCACACTTTATAGCGTGCCTTTTCTTTTTCATCATAGTATTCAGCATAATCCTGCCCGGTTTTCTCATCATAAGTTACAGTTAGTCCATGGTCTTTAATCCATTGATTAACATCGTCCATATTATATGCCTTAGAAGATACCTCAATATTTCCACCAGGTGTAGTTTGTTCCTTCCATATCCTTGTATATGTTGGGACGCCCAATATTAAACGTTCGTTCGGAATAACTTCTAATAATTTTTTTAGGTTATTTTCTACCCAAGGAAGACTTGCGACACTTCCGGCTACAGGTGAATTGCCCCAATGCTCGTCGTAAGCCATGACAATTAAATAATCGACTATGTGCGCAAGTTTCTCCCGATCATAGAATTGGGACCAATTCCCGCTGCTCGAAATGAATGTGATATCCATCGAAACTATAAGACCTGCCTGATGCATTTGAACTGTAAGTTCCTTCACAAATTGAGTTACTAAATCACGGTCCTCTACATTAACATTTTCAAAATCGATATTCAACCCATCAAGCTGATACATATTGGCATATTGTAAGAGCTGTCGAATAATTTTTTGCCTTGTTTTAAAATTCTTTAGTGCTGCGTGTGTCTTTTCGGGGTCAAAACTATTGGAAAACAAGCCCCAAACTTGGTATTCTTTTGATTTGGCCCATTTCACATAGTCTAAAGAAGCTAAATTGCTGACATCCCCTTCCCCATTTATTAAAGAAAACCAAGTTGGAGAAATAACATTTAAACCTGGTATTGCTTGGATTTTAGATTGGTCAGGATTATTAGAATAAACAGCCTCCCATGTTAAATTGATTGGCCATTTTAGCTTCGGAAGAGCTATTTTTTCTTCAGTTGAAGAGGCTTCGACCTTAACAACGATCGGCTGATCTAGAATGATATTTTCTTTTTTTACAAATCCACCGATCCCATTTGATTTACGAATAAAGAAATAGGACTGCACATCTTTTTCGACCGTAATTTTTTCCCCATTTGAAACCTCCGCTACATATGGAGAGAATAGTCCCGCACTTTTTTGAACTCTTATAGGGGAGTCATTTGTTGTAACTGTACCAGGGAGTAAGATTTCACCATGTTTACGTAAAATCACGGCCCCTGTTTCGGCACTATAATCCATTTTATATGGATAAATCGTCAAAAGTGGTGTTGCTGCAACATACATCGTCCCGTCCTTTTGAACTAATGCCGGCATATGGATGGAGAATGGTTCTTCATTCACAAAATATTGTAATTTTTCATTTGGAAACTGAATGATTTTATCTTTTGTTGTAAAAATTATCGAATTGGTTTCTTCATCATACATAATGCCACTATCAATCTTTTCTTTTAGAAAAGTAAAAGGTAAATAAATTTCATTGTTTTCAACGAAGGCTTGTTCCTTCTCATAAATACTGCGCTCATAAATAATTGGATTTTCTTTCTCTGTAAAGGCTACCTTCCCGTTTGAGTTAAAATAAAGTAAAAGAAGGACAATACTTGATACTATCAATAAAACCGCAACAGTTAGACCTGTCCAAATAAACAACTTATTTTTTAAGAGATTTTTACGTTTTTTCGGAAAAACGCCAATTCTAGACATTGTTTTCACCACCCCCTTCTATCCTACGGGATATTAAGGGGAAATAAAACCGTTTTTCATAGATTAAAAGAATTTGGAAGTATTATATACTAATGCCTTTTTTGGAATCTCGTGTTAAAATAAAGAAATCTTATTTGAAGGAGATTTTCTGGGAATGACAGTTTTAATTGTGGTTTTAGCATATTTACTCGGGTCGATTCCTTTTGCTCTAATCGTTGGAAAACTTGGCTATGGAATCGACATTCGTGAACATGGGAGCGGTAATTTAGGTGGTACCAATACGTTTCGGGTATTAGGTAAAAAAGCAGGTTTAATCGTAACAAGTGCTGATATTTTAAAAGGAACACTTGCTGCATGTCTTCCACTTTTATTTGGTCTAGAAGACCAACTCCATCCTTTATTAATTGGTGTTGCAGCAGTGATTGGTCATACATATCCAGTCTTTGCAAAATTTAAAGGTGGAAAAGCAGTTGCTACATCTGCGGGTGTCTTACTAGCCTATAGTCCGTTATTATTCATTATTCTTATTGCCAGCTTTTTTATTAGTTTGTTTATCTCAAAATATGTATCTCTTTCTTCGATGATCGCAGGTATTATCGGTATTATTTATAGCCTTTTTACAGGTGACATGCCATTGATTATTGTCATTAGTCTGTTAGCATCCTTTGTTATTTATCGCCACCGGGCAAACATAAGCCGCATCATAAAAGGAACCGAACCAAAAATTAAATGGATGTCTAAAAAATCGTCTTAAGGGATTTCCCCTAAGGCGATTTTTTATAGCTTTTATCATCTTTTATCAGATTTAACCATGATATAATAAGATCATATTATTAAATTTAATAAAAGGAGCGACGACATGCATAAATCAAAATTATGGTTTTACTCGGTTTTGTCCATTCTTATGCTAGTACTTATGAATGGTCTACCTATTGATGCAAGTGCAGCCAATAGTACGTATTCAAAATACGTTAATTCAGCTAGAGGCTACCAACTAAACTATCCTCCCCAAATGAAAATAGATGATAGTATCCAGCAAGTACGAACCTTAATTCATGACGAACAAACACAAATCGAAATCTATTATGATAATTTTTACAACACCGTCCATGATGCAAACAAATACATAAATTACAGTAATAATTTCATAGACAATAAAAAGGATCATTTCATTGAATACAATAAAACTACAAAGGTAGCTGGAAAAAAGGTTCATATCCTTAAATGGCATCGTAATAAGTTAGCAAAGGTTGAAAATGATAAAAACTACTATTTCTCTGCTGAAATTATAAAAAATAAGCATGAGGTTTTTACAATTTTTATAAAATCAACACAGCCAATTTATAATGAAATGGACATTGTGAAAAGCTTTAAAATACTGAAGCCTACAGGAAATGTTGCAGCAATGCCTTCTCCTCTATTCAAGCAAACAGTTTCTGAGCCTAAGCGGCTAAGTGAGGAAACAAAAGTGGTGTTACAACAATACTTCTCAAATGACAGTTCATTAACTTGGGGTATTTTTGAACCATCTGCTCCAGTTACGATGACGAAACTTAATCAGATTGAAGAAAGAGTGAATCATGAGTTTTCCTTCCTTATCCGCTATTCCGACCTGGATGAACAAGTGCCAGTTCAGGAGTTCATGAATGCCTACAATGAAGGGAAAATATTGGAATTAACGTTACAAACAAGTCACTCTAAATTAGATGATTCCAGCATTTTTTATGATATTTTAAATGGAAAATATGATGAGTACCTTCATCAATATGCAAAAAACATAAAACAATTTAGACATCCCGTTCTTTTCCGCTTAAATAATGAAATGAATGGGGATTGGTGTGTATATTCAAGCTATTATTTTTCCAAAGATACGGACCTTTATAAAGAGGTTTGGAAGTATATATACCGTATTTTCGAAGATGAAGAGATCGATAATGTTCTTTGGGTCTGGAATCCAAATCATGATTCAATGCCAGGCTTTGCTTGGAATCATTCTGTGTTATATTATCCAGGGGACGATTATGTCGATATCGTTGGGCTGACAGCCTATAATACCGGTACCTATTATCCAGGTGAAAAATGGACAAATTTCTACACACTCTATCATTCACTTTATAATGAATACGCGGCTTTATCTGCAAAACCGCTAATGATTACAGAGTTTGGTTCTAATTCCGTTGGTGGCGATAAAGTTCAGTGGATTCATAATATGTTTAGCCATATCGAGAAATTCCCTAGAATTAAGGTTGCCATTTGGTGGAGCGGTACAGACTGGGATAGTAAAGGCAACCCTGCCCGCATTTATCGTTTAGATGAAACAGAAGCGGTGTTGGATGTATTTCGATTAAACTTCGAGAAATATAATAATCGTAGTGTGGGATTTTAACCCCAATAATCATAAAAGGAGGCACCTATTATTAGGTAGCCTCCTTTTTGACTAGTTCCAATTAAAAATTGTCATTAAGATTGAATACATTTCACCTTTTGTCATTTGTTTTTGACCGCTGACATTGATTTCAGCCATCGGGTGCGGCAATTTAGCCAGAATTCTATTAACCTCATCTAATGTTAATGGAACATAAGCATTCACTTCATTATAGGCAGATAGGTAGTCAATGTTTTCTTTATATTTTGGATCCTCTAGTGACATGACTAAAAATACCTGCCTCAAAATGTTGCTGAAGGATTGGTTCATGGCCACTTTCGTTTCCTCGACATTATTGTCGTAGTTCCCATAGAGTGATCTTGTATTCAATAGCTCACGAATAGCCGGGTAATACACAGCGTTTTGATACGGATATTTTGCTGTAAACGGGTCTACTAATTGGCCTTTCTTTTTGAGTACTGTTTGTAATTCCTTAATGACAGCTTGATTTGCAGCCATTTGATCAAATGTTAAACCTTTTTGGGCAGCAATTTTTGCAGCAGCACCTGCCGCTTCCCCTGTTCCCATACCAGTTGGAACAATACGCACGGAACCTGACGCTAAGGAGGAATAACCGCCTGAACGTCCGACAACTAGTAAATTATTAACGTTTTGCGGTACTAGACTTCTAAATGGTATTCCATATTTATCTGGATTTACAACAACTGCACCTGGATCTTCAAGTGAAACGGCTTGTATATCAGATGGATAGGCACCATAGGCAATCGTATCCCAATGATACTTGTTTTCCCATAAGTCGCTTGCAGGGAGCTGATACAATGATTTAATATGTCTCGTTTCCCTTACATAAAGCTCGTCTGGAAAACTAGCAATCTCTGCATTTTCAAAGCCTGGGAAGTTTACCTTTAACCATTCTAAAATATGGCCGATTTCTTTCTTCCCTCGTTCTATACCCTCTTTCCTCGATGCCGGATCTAGTCCATCGACCCCAAAGATTTGCAAGGCATTGATATAATATCCACCTTCATTTTTTGCTAAATTAAATCCTCTTAAACGCATATTAGGGTCAACAGGTTTGTAGATTTGTCTTAGCTTAGAGAAACCCCATGCTCCCTCATTTGTCACCTGAGCAGAACCAAATTTTCCACTTTTTGCAGTTTGTTTAATCTTATCCCAATCTAATCCATATAAATGAATCATTAATGTAACAGCCATTTGTTTATTTTCGAAGCCAACATCAGCCGCACCTAAGAAGCTAGGTACTCCGCTTAAAACCGCAAAATCGGCATCCTGTGTAGCATCAATATATGTCCTTGCAGTTAATTCCTTTTTATTACCATTCGTATTAATAGATATGCTTTTAATAATCTTATCTTCTACCGTTACATTCTCAACTTTCGTATTTAAGATTAGACTTAAATTTGCTTGATTTTGGACCATGTTAAGAAAAACAGCACTTGCTTTTTCAGGTACAAAGGACAAACCACTGCCTACCCTTTTATGCCACTCCTGGAAAATTCCCTTCGTTGCCATTTTTCCGCTTTTATCCTTTGGAAAATCAAGAAAATTCATCATTCCATATGTAAATAAACCACCTAAACCATTACGTTCCTCGATTAGTAGAGTTTTAGCGCCACTCCTCGCTGCTGAAATTGCTGCAGCAACACCTTCCGGCTCCCCTCCAATAACTATAACGTCATAATCCGGTTGTCCTTCAGCAGCATTGGCCGTCATTAGACCAAAACTTGAAAAACTAGAAATAAATAATACAAAAACTAACAAAAATTTAATTCTCATTTCCCTCTCCTTTTTTTAAATATTATTATAAAAATGGCTATCTATGAAAATACTACCATAATACTGATGTTAAATTAACTAGATTTTGTAATGTGATTTTGAAACTTTATCGGATTTTCATTCGTCTATTAATAATGAGTTTCCTTTCATCCCGTATGAATTAATGGTATGATTAAAAAAATATTCAATGAGGTAAGTGCAAATGAAAAACGTATACATAACAGTTTCAATTATTTTTTTACTATTTTTAACCGGCTGTATCCCGGCTATGAATAACCCGGATGTAGAGGCAAAAGACAAAATAGACCTAAGTCTATTAGATGAGGAAAAGATTATTAACAATTTTGATGTAATCGTTATTGGCGGTGAACCGGAGGGGGTTGCCGCTGCCCTATCGGCCGCAAGAAATGGAGCCAATACTCTCCTAATTGAAGAACGGGACGGTCTCGGTGGACTTTTTACATATGGTAAAATGAACGTTCTCGATTTCCCCCACGGAATTGATAATAAAGTATTAAGCAGTGGAATTTTCGATGAATGGCATCGAATGGTTGGAAAAAAGAAATCATTTGAAATCAAAGAGGCAAATAATGCTTTTTTAAATATGGTTTATAACCAGGAAAATTTATCAATGCTACTGAACACGGAAATAAAGGATATAGAAGTAAATGAACAAAAACAGATTACTGCTCTTTCAGTTATTAAAAACAATAAATCTTATACTTTTCAGGCTAAGGATTATATTGATGCCACCCAAGATGCTGATGTTGCCTTCCTAAGCGGTGTTCCCCATTTCATCGGGGCCGGTGATGTGGGTCATAATGGTCGATTAATGGCCGTAACATTAATGATCCACTTCGAAGATGTTGATTGGGGTAAAATCAAAGAAGTAGCTAAAAATGAAACGTTTGGTCCTGCAGAAGTAACAAGAGAAGCAGCATGGGGATTTTCAAAACTACGGGAAGTATATGAACCACAGGATCCGAATATGAGGCTTCGCGGTTTTAACCTAATTCGAAATGATGAAGGCTACTATATAAACGCTTTACAAATTTTTGGTGTAGATGGATTATCTGACGAGTCCATTCAAACTGGGATTGAAAGAGGCAAGCAGGAGACAAAACATATTTTAGATTGGTTAAAGGTGAACTTTCCTGGCTTTGAGAACGCAAAAATTGCTTCTTATCCGAGTGAATTGTACATTCGTGAAACCAGACATATAAATTCACTTTACCAGCTGCCGGTCAGCGATCTATGGGAAAACAAGTATCATTGGGATACGATTGCCTATGGCGGTTACCCATCTGACATTCAATCAACTTCAGTTGGTGATGCGGGTGCTATCGTAGTAAATCCGACGCAATACAGCATCCCTTTTAGAAGCTTGGTTCCACAAAAAATAACAAACCTGCTCGTTGTTGGTCGTTCAGGTGGTTATTCTTCACTCGCTCAAGGCTCTGTACGAATCGTGCCCACCGGTATGGCGACTGGAGAAGGTGCAGGTGTTGCAAGTGCTATTGCGATCAAACATAACTTGGATTTTCACACAATGGCTAAGAATAAGGAAGTCATTTCAGAACTCCAGCAAACACTAACAGCGCAAGGAGCTGAAGTTAAAGAGTTTCATGCCCCATTTCCATACGAGGATAAATGGTATTACCCTGCTATTCGTGAGCTGTTAAATCATCGAGCCCTTTTTGGTGGATATACGAATGATTTGCTAGAAAATGAAATAGCGAATAATAAAACATTTTCGAACCTGCTATTACACACCTATATTTCGATGCGTAACAGCAATCCAAAGTATGAGGAGAACATTCAATATTTAAATCATTATTTTAAGTCAAATGAAATGGTTAACTTATCTGTTGACGAAATTGAAACCATTTTAAATGGGCTGCCATTTAAAGATTTTAATGATTCCTATCTTGAAGAAATAACGAAATTGAAGGATAAAGATTCCGTTACACGTGAAGAAATGTTTATTATTATTGGAAAGTTATTTGGGTGGATTTAGGAATTGAATATCAATCAAAACAAAGAGTCGCTTACATATGTATAAGCGACTCTTTTATGTTGGTTTTTATTATTTTACGATTGTACTAATCGCGCCTTTTCCTAGCATTTGCTGTTGACCCTTAGAATCGATCAGAATGGTAAAATTGTCATGACCAATGATCTTACATTTTAATGGGACACCATTCGTTGTATAAATCGTGACAACACGCCCACTTTCAATGATCTCATCCAAAAATCTAGTTTGTAAATCAAATTTACCATTTGTCATCTACATAAACCCCTTATGCTTAAATTTGTGTTTTTTATTACTACATATTTTCATCTATTACAGGTATTTACAAATCAGTGCTTTTAAATACTTCCCTCACTACTTTTCTATTCTATGGAAAAATTCAAAATCCTTTTTTTATCTATAATTTATTTATATAATAGTAAAAAAAGGAACTATTGTTTAACTACTGTAATTTCCTGCTTGAGAAAAGCCCAATTTTGTGGGAAATCGAATTGTAATTGCCAAAAAGTAACCCCCAAAAGTTTATAAAGATCAATTAATTGATACCTTTGAGTAAATCCTCTTATATCCACAAACCAAACGATATGTTGATCAATGCTCTGATAGCTAAAATAGGGAGAAGCAGCCAAAATGTCATAGTTTATTTCCGCACCAACAGATATTGCAAGATTCTGAGCGGCATTAGCTGATAATGCAGTTGTAATATTTTCGGGAACCTTCCAATCGTAGCCATATAACGGTAAAGCAATTTGCATCTTTCTTGGATCAATAAGCCCTACTGAATACTGTACAACTTGCTCCATCCACCATAAAGGGGCAATTGGATTCGGAGGGCCGGTTGGATACCCATAATCCATTGTCATTACAGCCACTATATCGGCAACATTACCAATCTCTAAATAGTCATAAGCACCTATAATGCGATTAGTAGGAACATCTTCAGTTTTGGCATGTACATTAACATGAAGTATTTTGCTTCCAAGTGTTTGTTTTAAATCCTTCAAAAATGTAACGAAATCATATCTTTGTGGCGGCGGGATAAATTCAAAATCAATACTTACCCCTGCATACCCTGCTTGATTCATTAAATTAACAATACTATCAATCAAACGTCTACGCAGTGTCGCATTAGCTAAAACAACTCCCGCAAGTTCTGCACTAAATCCCTCCGGGGTTATGTTACGTATCATTAATAAAGGTATAATCCTCAATTGTTTAGCGCGTTGAATAAACGGGGCATCATCCAATACCCTATATGCCCATCCTTCCTCAAGAAAAGAATAGGCTACAATGGCGATATAAGTAAGACTATTGGCTGTTTTATTTATTGCTTCTAGGGCTTTTAAAGATTGAGGGACTAGAAATCCAAGGGTTTGGATTTTTGCTTTGTTTGGAGAGGGAATTCTAATTATTTGTCCAATGGATAGACGATTTGGGTCAATTTGCGGATTTGCACTTATTATATTATAAACCGTTGTATTATACCTTATTGCTAATGACCATAAGGTATCACCAGCTTTTATTTCATATACTCGAATGTGCAGTTGTTCATCAGGAATATAGAGAGCTAACCCTGGCACAATGTTGGTGGATGATTCCAATCCATTGATTTCCATAATAGATTGAATGGTTGTATTATATAGTTTTGCTATCGCCCATAAAGAGTCTCCTTTTTGCACAGTATGGATAGCCACTATATCTCACCTTCCCATTTTATGTCATTATTATTATATTTATGGTTTGAGGATTAATATTATGTTTTATTATTTTCCAACATAAAGTGGTAAAATAAACCTGCAATCAATAAAGGAGATGAGTTTAATTTGAAAAAGGAAATCATTGATCGTTTCACTACCTATGTGAAAGTCGATACTCAATCTAATGATGCTAATGATACATGCCCCTCAACACCCGGACAACTTACATTGGCGAATATGCTTGTCGATGAGCTAAAAAGCATTGGAATGCAGGAGATTACAATTGATGAAAATGGCTATGTGATGGCCACTCTTCCTGCCAATACAGTTAAAGACGTACCAACGATCGGCTTTTTAGCTCATGTTGATACAGCGACTGACTTTACCGGTAAAAATGTTAACCCGCAGATTGTAGAAAACTACAATGGTGATATTATTCAGTTAAATGAAAATGTTGTTCTTTCACCAAAGGATTTTCCTTCATTAAACGACTATAAAGGACACACATTAATAACGACGGATGGGACCACTTTGCTTGGTGCTGATGATAAAGCCGGAATAACTGAAATTATGACGGCAATGAATTATCTTCTACAACATCCCGAAATAAAACATGGTAAAGTGAGAGTCGCTTTTACACCGGATGAAGAAATCGGACGTGGCCCACATAAATTTTATGTTACAGCCTTTAATGCAAAATATGCCTACACAGTGGACGGTGGGCCACTTGGTGAACTTGAATATGAAAGTTTTAATGCTGCAGCAGCGAAGATTACAATTAAAGGGAAGAACATCCACCCAGGTACCGCTAAAGGAAAAATGGTGAATTCGATGAAAATCGGAATGGAATTGAACCGCAGACTTCCAGCCGAAGAAGCACCGGAGTTTACGGAAGGGTATGAAGGATTTTATCATCTCCTTTCGTTTGAAGGGGATGTCGAACAAACGAAACTGTACTATATCATCCGTGATTTTGATAAAAATAAATTTCAAATAAGAAAAGCGAAAGTAGAAAAGATTGTTCAAGACCTAAAAGCAGTCCACGGAGAGAATAATATTATTTTAGAAATGAAAGACCAGTATTATAATATGAAGGAAAAAATTGAACCTGTTAAAGAAATAGTTGATATTGCTTATGAGGCGATGGAAAAACTAGGTATTAAACCAATCGTAAAACCGATTCGCGGTGGTACGGATGGTTCTCAATTATCCTTTATGGGATTGCCAACACCAAATATCTTTACCGGCGGCGAAAATTACCATGGTAAATACGAGTATATTTCTGTCGATAATATGGAAAAAGCTACAAACGTGATTATTGAAATTATTAAGCTTTTTGAGCAAAAATCCTAACATTTTTTGTTTAAGAAAAAGAAAAAAAGCGTGAAGTCCCTTTATTCATCCCGAGACTCACGCTTTTTATTTTGTATATAATCTTCCTCCTAGGCCCAGCCTTTTCTTTCACATAAAGAAGTGATTTGGGCAAGATGGTGTTTTCCATGCCATGAATATACGCCGATCGTATACCCCAACGTAATTTCTCCTGAAACCGGATGAGTATATATTTTTTCAAAATCATCAGAACTTATATTACGTAAAAGGTTACTAAAACGAATATGCAATGCTTCGAGCAAAGATAAAGAAACTTCAACAGGTAAGTTACTATCCGGTAATTCAGCCCATCTACTCTCTTCAAATGTGTTAATTACTGGTTTTTCCTCAGTAAGAGCTAGTTTAATGCGAACATAGTAATTCATGCCAGTGTCAGCAAGGTGGTGTACGACTTGACGGATCGTCCAGCCCCCTTCCCGGTAAGATGTGTTAAGCTGATCTTCGTTTAAATCTTTAACAGCTTCACGCAATAAGGATGGTAATTGTTCAAGATCGCTTATCCAAGTATCAAGAACATTATCTGTAATCTCCCCATCAAATTCAAATTTTCCAATTGGATATCTTACATCCATGTAACCTTCCCCCCTAATCCTATTATCACAGTGTAATTATATCAAAAAGGAGGTAAGGAGTAACGCCAAACGCCATCGACCTTTTCTGTTTTTACTTTATGATTTACTTCTAAATAATCTAAATGTCCTATAATCTCCGACATTACTAATGGGAATTGAGATTCATATATTTTTTTGTAATACTGCTTTGCAATTTCATTAGCTGTAGAAGCCCCGTCCTTAATAAGGGTTAGAAGCTTGGTTGCTTTTATTTCAACATTTTTTAATCTAGTTTCTATTAAATCTATATGATTGTCGATAATCGTTCCGTGGCCTGAAAATACATAATCAAGCGGAAGTGCTGCGCATTTGCTCAGCGAGGACATTTGTTGAAGTAACGCAAGGATTCGTTTTCCACTTTCGTCAGGCTCTATAAATGCATTACTTGAAATATGATCAATAAGTACATCTCCGCCAAACAAAACTTTACTTTCTTCATTATAAAAAGCAACTTGGTCAGGTGAATGCCCTGGAACTTCTATGACTTGAAATCGATTAATATGTTTATCTAATGGCATAATTTCTGTATTTATGGCTGTATGCTTATGTTTTTCAATAGAATTCAATAGGTAATCTATCTGCTTGCTGCCAGCTTCCCCGCATCCCATTTCTCTATATAGTTCTGTATAATAGTCGACTCGTTTCTGCATAAATTCAGGATCACGTTTTAACCGTGGGATTGCCTTCTCGTGCGCATAAACTGGAATTGGGACTTCCTCGACAATTCGATTGACTAAACCTATATGATCAAAGTGATGATGTGTAAGCAAAATACCCGTAATATCTCTGACTTCAAATCCATGCATTTGAAGCGTGTTCGTAAATAAATCCCAATAATCATCTTTATTGATCCCTGCATCAATTAAACTTAAGGTATGCCCATCCTCAACTAAATAAGAATTAAAGCTTTTTAATTTATGATCAACGTCAAGAACAATTGGATAGATCGTCAAATTCCCTGCTTTAATAGGCTCCATTAAATCACATCCTTTAACAGGACACAGGAACGCCTCCACCATAAATCCACGGGGACGGGTCCTCTGACCCTTTTTGCATTACTACACCTACTGTATTATTACACATATGTTAAAAATCACTTTAGGTGTTTCTTTATTTTACCAAAAATTTTCAACACATGTAAAAAACAATGCTTTAAAAAAACAAAAAGCCTGTTACCCATTAGCAAGGTTATGATTGCGATGGATACAGGCTAACTGCTTCGTTATTCATTAATATCTTCAAGGTTTATTCTTAAAAGATGATCATCATTCGGATTAGGGATTCCCCTTCCGTCAGTATTATTCGTAATGAAATAAAGATAATTGCCATCTATAAGCAAGTCTCTTATTCTGCCCACGTTCTCGAAAAGCGGTGCTGATTTGTGTGCCTCTAAATCAAATTCACGAATTTGTTGACCCCTCAATGCTGCAACATAAAGTTTTCCATTATGATAAGCAAGACCAGATGGTGCCCATGTCTCATTTCCGGAATGGAATAGCGGTTTGAACATCCCTTCCTTTTGTTCATCACCTTGAATGACAGGCCAGCCATAATTCCCCCCGGGAACAATTACATTGATTTCATCATGTGCGGTTTGACCATGTTCAGCAGCATACATTTTCCCTCTTTTATCCCATGCCATTCCTTGAGGATTTCGATGTCCATAGGAATAAATGTATGAGTTTTTAAAAGGGTTGTCACTTGGGATTGAACCATCAAGGTTCATACGTAATATTTTCCCTGACAAAATTTCAAGATTTTGAGCACTGTCTGGGACTCCCGCATCTCCAACCGTCACATACAATTTATTATCAAGACCAATTTCAAGCCTTCCACCATTATGAATCGGTCCACCCGGTAGTGAAGATAACAACTCCCTTTCCTCCTCCCACCCATTTCCAGTTTTCTTCACTTGAACAATTCGGTTAGCAATATTACCACCTTCTAGATAAGTATGGTATAAATAGGCAAGGGAATTACTTGAAAAATTTGGGTCTAAAATAAAACCGAGCAATCCGCCTTCCCCTTCGTCATGAACTTTCTTCTTTAGACTCATAGGCATTTCGATTGGTTGTCCGTTTTCGGAAATTTGAACAATCTGTCCCCCACGTTCACTAATCAAAAATTGATTATCGACCTTTACAATATCCCATGGAATAGTAAGGTTTGAGGCAAGTACTTCCGCATTTTGAAATAACTGTTGGTTTTGACTTACAGGAACTGAATCCTCCTTATTCTGTTTGATTTGATCAGGGTTTAGGCTAGAACAGCCAGTTAACAAAACCATAAAAGAAATTAATACCCATTTAAGCATCACATATCACCTTATTTTTTATTTTTTCCATCTTACCTATTATCCCCAAATTTTCCAATAGAAAAAAGGCATTCTCACCCTACATATTTGGAGAATGCCCCTAAATATATGCTACTCATAATTTGATGATCACAAAAAAAGGGACAAAATTGTCCCAAATAGTTTTCTTATTCCTTTCCTCTCAACAAACTCGCTGCCTCTACCAAAAATTTCAATTTTTCAAACGCTTTTTCCTCTGAATTCATCGGACGTTGCGCAAATGTTCCAAAGCCGCAGTCTGGATTTAGGAAAATCTTTTCTGCAGGAATATACTTTGATGCTTCGGTTACTCTAGCAACAATATCTTCCGGTGTTTCTATTTGTTGAATTCGCGGGTTCACTACACCTAGGCCGAGTTCTACATCTTTACCAGTCAACTGAGTTAATGTATTTAATTCACCTGCTCTCGGTGTTGCAAATTCAAGGATCAGTTGATCGATATCCATCTGCTTGAAATAGGGCATAACTGGGTCGTATGGTCCGTGTAAAAGTGTTGTTTCGTCCGTACTCCAGTTACCACGGCAGACATGGACACCGATTTTTGTACCCCGGCCTCTCATGCCTTCTGTAACTTGATTAATTAAGCTTGTTGCAAATTTCAATTCTTCTTCGGCATCTGCTTTTGCCGTCAGTGCCCCACACATAAAGGTGCGGTTCGCATTTTTTTGAGTAAACACGATTTCGGTTAAAACTGGTTCATCCATTTGGATAAAGTAAGCACCTTCCGCGATTAATTCTTCAATTTCTGCCCGCAACACTTGAACAATGTCGACAGCCAAGTCTTCCCTCGTTGGATAAACTTCTTGTGATAACCCTTCAATCCACATGGAACGAGATAATAAATAAGGACCTGGTATCGCCACTTTTATCGGCTTTGATGTATGTTGTTTAAGAAAGCGAAGTTCATCAACCGCAAGGGGGTGACGTCTTCTTATTTTTCCTACAGCTGCTGGGTTCGTTAATGAAAACGCAGGTACATCCAGCGTTCCTAATATTTCTTCAAAACTAGCTTTGTCTTCAACATAGTCCAATAGTTCAGATACTGTTAACATTTTTACATTTTCAATTTTTTCAGAGACAAACGAAATGAAATTGTCTCGTCTTTGTTCACCATCTGACACAATATCGATTCCCGCGTCTTCTTGATATTTTAGACACTCTAAAACTGATTGATTAGCAATTTCATTAAACTGTTCTTCCGTTATTCGGCCTTCCCGCTTATCACGCAAACCTCTTAATACTTCGCGTTTTCTTGGCCAGCTTCCAACGACTGTGGTTGGGAACATCGGTAAATTCATTATTAATGCACCTCAATTATCAATCATAAATTTAATATACGATTGAAAACTTAATATCTAAATCTACTTGATCTTTTAATGTCTGATAAATCGGTGAACGTTCAATCGTTTTTTCCCATATTTTATAAAGCAGGTCCTCGTCATTTGGAGAAGAAACATAGACTGTTCCCGCTATTTTCGTAATCTTAGGACTGCCAGTATCCTCAAGTTCCATATGGTACAGGACATTTTCTAACTGTCCTTTTAACGTTACCTCGAATTCATCGATTGTAATATTATTCTTGGAAGCTAGCATTTTAAAACCGACTGTCAAGCAAGAACCTAAAGAACTGATAAAAAAGTCGACAGCACTTGGTGCATCCACTTTAGGGCTAAACTCGGCAGGCTGTCCAACTAAAAATGTATGATTTCTGGAATGCACCTTAGCAGTTAAACCTTGTTCTCCTTGTATGCGCACTGTCCATTTATAGCCTTTTGCTGCTTCTAGGTCAGCCTCTAAAGACCGCTCTTCTTTGGTGCCGCCTTTTTTTACAAAATATCTTTTATAGCTACCTTCATCTTCTGCCATACCTAAAAATTCATGCTTCACCATCCGGCACCAAGCCGGTAGGTCACCTTCAACAGATGCCTCCCTGCTTCTTATTTCGAGAACTCCTCCAACCTCTAGCGGATCAATATTTTTCTTAATAATCAACAATAAGCCTGAACCACAGTCTAAATCTCCACCATCGCAGGTTGCATCAATTTTCGGAATAATCACTGACGCCACTCCTTAGTATGTAATACAAGCTGCTCCATTAGCTAAAAATTCAACCAATGTTGCTCCTCCAACAATTTTTGCACCTTCAATTAATTTTCCGTCATCAAGTCCACGTTTCTTAAAGCAAGGCGAACAAACCCAGATTGTTCCACCAGCTTCAACAAATGAATCGATTAATTGTTTGATTGGCGCAAATCCTTCTTCATGAATATCATCCGCATAGCCTTGCTCTGCAAGATAAGCACCTTCTGAATTTAAAAAAACAACAGTATCGACACCAGAAGCCACAGAGGCATTGGCTACAACAAAACCTAAAGTACTTAGATCTGTATTGTTTTTTGCATTTGTAATACTAACAGCTAGCTTTGACATAATAAATCTCTCCCTTTAGCATTTTTTAATATAAAAATTAGTAACTAATAAACCCTCTTCATTCATGGATAGTAGTTCGTGCCCTTGCATGCGACACCAAGCTGGGACATCCTCGACTGCTCCAAGATCATAGGAGATCACTTTGATCACTTGCCCTTGATCCATTTTTTTCATCCTTAGAAATAACTTAACAATTAATTCTCCGCAGCTGTCTGGACCGGCATCATAAAGTTCGTCATATTGACAACTAATATAACTTATATTTATCACCTCTATTAATTTTTCTTATATGCATATTAAATTATAGTTTAAAGGCGCTTAAACTTTCAAGGATTTAAAAAGAAAACAAAAAAACTCTCGTGAGATTAACGAGAGGGTTTAACCAATATCATAATTATCAAATGTTTTAATTTTCCACTCCCCCTCTACCTTTTTTAATGTGCAAGCAAACCGATGGATTTCTCCTTTAGTATTCGTAATAGCGTAAAGAACGACAGCTTTATTTTCGTTTTCTGTTAATAATTGCGTACCGATAAATTCCTCAACATATTTCGCACCCGCTGTATAAAGCTTTTTCATAAAAAAATTCGGTCCCTTTGCAAAATAAGACCAGTCAGGCTGTTTAGTTTGAATTAGATTCTCAAAATATTCGGTTACTACTTTTTCAGGGCTCATAGGGTTCACCTCTTAAAGCAGATTGCTATAGTAAGGTTTATACTGTTCTGTTTAGTATAATGACAGAAAAATAAAATATTATCAGACAAAAAACAAACACTCCCCTTTCGTGATAATGCATCCGTTCTATTGGCATACTAAGAAGTGATTTTTGCAGTGTAGGAGGATGTTTGTGGCACATTCGTGGGTTTCTCTTTTGCCTTTTCTGATTGTTATTTCCATGTCCATTTGGTTAAAAGATATTTTACCGGGACTTGTCGTTGGACTTCTTGTTGGTTCGATTATGGTGGCATCTGATGTTTTAATTGGAACACAGCAATCCGTTTCTTATATTGTATCGACTTTGTCCGATGACACGAATATTAAAATCGTTGGCTTCCTTTATTTATTTGGCGGCTTGGTAGGAATGATGAATATTTCTGGCGGTATTAAAGGTTTCTCAGAGTGGGTCGGAGGTAAAATAAAAACCGAAAAAGGGATCCTTGGACTCATATGGCTTACACTTCCTTTTACATTCATGATGCC
>JAEWMK010000168.1 GCA_023457235.1 Bacillota bacterium | reverse complement strand
GCAATATACCAGCTATCTTTTCGCAGCGGGAGGAGTATACCTACGATAGCTATGATGGTGATGAAATTATCATTTTTGCTAAACCGATCTCAGTTTCAGGAGAAGTTTCTGTTTCCATCCAAGTCATTTCTGATTTTGAAGAAGATCGGGACGATATTCAAAATCTGTTGTATGTCCTCCTAACGGTTTCGGGGATCCTTCTTGTAATATCGATCTTATTGAGTTTTCTGGCATCCTCTCTGTTTTTACGTCCACTTGCCCAGTTTATCAAAACGATGGAGGATATTCGAATAAGCAGAAACTTCAAAAGGATTTCTATTAATGATAAAAATTCAAAGGAAATGAACCAAGTCGCAAAAACTTTTAACGCGATGATTGAACAATTAGAGGAGCAATTCGAAAAGCAGGAACAATTTGTCTCGAATGCTTCTCATGAATTACGAACGCCATTAACGATCATCGAAAGTTACGCCTCCCTATTGAAAAGATGGGGACGAGAGGATGAGGAGGTGTTAAAAGAAAGTATTGATGCTATTCATCAAGAAGCACTTGGTCTAAAAGCAATGATTAAGCAGCTTTTGGAACTGGCAAGATACGAAGAACAAATGACACTGCCTTTATCTGATCTAAATGCAGTAGATATAGGGAAAAAAGCGATTAACCGATTGAAAGGTCTTTCGAACCGTCCGATCCATCTTTTGGTCGAAGAAGATTCTATTCCTGTTTTTGCAAATGAACAAGCACTAATTCAAGTACTGACGATATTGACTGATAATGCTTTGAAGTATAGCGAAGACAAGATAGAAATAAAAATTAACAAGGAGAAAAACAAAACCACAGTTCAAGTCATTGACTATGGTGTTGGAATTCCAAAAGAAGACCTTCCCCATGTATTTGATCGATTTTACCGGGTTGACAAAGCGAGACAACGAAGTGCTGGTGGAGTAGGAATAGGACTTTCTATCGCTCGTACACTTGTTGAAAAAATGGATGGGCAGATTTCGATTCAAAGTGAACTTGATAAAGGAACGACTATCACTTTAATATTTAAGGCGCATTCCTAAAAATTCTTAACTAATTCTTATGAAATTCTTAATCTTTTAAGAAAGTATCCTTAAAAATAACGGTTATAGTACAACTATAAGCAACTTACTTGGAGGGATGAAGAATGAAGAAAAAATGGAGAAAAATTATCGCATGTTCTGCCATTGCATTTGGATTAGGATGTGCAGGAGTAACAACTATAAATGGCTTAGAAGGAGATCAAGTAGAGGCTGCCCAAACCTCATTAGTTTCAGAAAGTGCCAATGATATCGAGCAACGCTTATTCGCACAGTCACCAAGACAATATGTTGAAATGGAGGGGAAGGTAAGAGCCTATGATGGAAAAAATATTACGATTCTCCATCCGATCCAAGGTGAAAAAACTTTTAGCATCGCTGCCGACGTAATCATTTCAGACCGATATATAAAATTGAAAAAAGGTGTTTTGGCGGAAGTGAAGATTTTTGATTCGAAGGTTTATAGAATTGAAACTGAAAGAACGATTGAAACATATGGGACGCTTTCAAGCCTTGATAACAAGAAAATAACGGTAACGGTTGATAATGTTAAAAAGGAATTTCCGAAAGGGAAGTTCTTCTATCTTGATAAAGATGGATATCGTGGAAGCGTGATCGGCATGCCAGTTAGTATTACATTAGATTCAGGTTTTACTGCCTTAAATGCTGAAATCGAAGATGACTATGATGATTATGATGACTATGATGATGATCATTACGATGACTAGGCTATTTATACGCAAAAAATAACCCTTAGCACTTGAACTAGGGGTTATTTTTTACATTACACCACTATTATGATGCGAAGTTTATGGGCAACGTTACTTGAAACGTAGTCGAACCTTCTGTTGAGGTACAATTTATTGTACCATTATGGCTCTCTATTATTTTTTTACAAACATATAATCCTATTCCTGTACCTAATTTTTTTGTGCTATAAAATGGCTCGAAAATTAACTTAATTTCATCTGCACTTAAAGGTGCACCGTTGTTGGAAATACTAACAGAAATATTATCAAGATCTACTTCTGCTATGATGTTAATTTTTCTCTTTTTCTCTTTTTCTTCAGTTAAAGCATCAACTGCATTTATTAATAGATTTAGAAAAACTTGTTTCAATTCATTTCGATCACCATTGACCTTTACATCTGCAATTATATTAGTGGTAACCTCGATATTATTGTCAACAATACTTGGGTATAAGAAATGAACCACTTCATCTAATATATCGTTAATAGTAATCGTTTCAATCCTGCTTTCGATGACTGTATTCATCTTTGACGTATGAAGAAACTGAGTAATCCTAAACTTTAGTTGTTCGAGCTCCTTGTTAATAATATCTAAATAAGGCATACTCGGGTGTTCGGCCCTTAGTAGTTTGACAAATCCCATGACAGAGGTAAGAGGATTGCGGAACTCATGGACGAAGCTAGAGGACATTTGTCCGAGAATAGACAATCTATCCTTATGGCTCTGAGAAATAAATATGTTTTTTTCTGCTAATTTCATGTCTTTTAGTTCAGTGTACCTTGATACAGCGTAGTAGCAGAATTTATCAAACTGTCCATTTATTAAGTCAATGATTGACTGTAACTCTTCCAATAAGATTCCAGATTCGATTACATGCTTTACAATGATACTCCTTCCGAGATTCACATTATAAACAAAGTCCCCTATATTTATGTTAGCATCAGCCCGTTCTTGTGCAACTTTATGAGCTATGGATTTAATATCGTCGTCTGAATAATCATCTAAAATAGAATCAATGATTAATTGATATATTAAAACGCCGTTTTTTCTTATCAGTTCCTTTTCTTTTTTATCATTACTTACCACTATGCGTTTTTCCCATAAATCTAAAAATATATTTTCATTGTTTTTGAGAAATTGAGCGACTTTTTCATATCCACTGTATGTTGGTACATTTATTTCCATAATGATTCCCACTCTCCATTTTTAAAAAGGATTGAATGAAGTGATTATATAGGAAGAATATACCATAAAGATTTGGGTTTATATACATTATTTATAATATTTTATATATTTTGTTTTATTAAAATATTAAAGGCCGCTACCTTATTGGTATTGGCCTCGTGTTAAGATATCCGAAATGGCTGCTTGTTCACTCTCAATTAAAGGAAATGTAATTGAAAAGCAGGTTCCTTTGCTTTTTTCGCTAGTAATGTTAATACGGCCATGCATGGCATTTATAATATTAAATACTACCATCATGCCAAGGCCTGTTCCATTTTCCTTCGTAGAATAATAAGGAGTTCCTAAGCGTTCTACTTGTTCTTTCGTCATTCCACAGCCTGTATCGGTAATTTCAATGACAACATTGTTTTTCAAATGGAAAATATGAATTTGCACAGTGCCTTGATTTGTGATGGCTTCAATGCCATTTTTGATAATATTTAAAAAGCATTGACGGAGCCTTTGTTTTTCACCGCTTATATAATACTCATAATTTATAAATTGGGTATGTATTTCTACTGACTGCATATTTGCGTATGGCACCATAACCTCTACCACGTGCTTTATTTCCTCGATTATATTTAATGTTTCCTTGTTTTCATGTTGAGTTTTCGCTAATGATAAATAATCTGTAATAATTAATTGCGCACGATCTAATTCACTAATGGCAATCTCAAATAATTCCTTCTTCTTTTCGATCGGAAATTCCGTTTCGTTCATAAGTTGAAGCAGCCCTCTAGAAGCAGTTAAGGGATTTCTTACTTCATGAGAAATGCTAGCAGCCAATTGACTAATCAATTTCATTTTTTCAACTTTAATAAACTCTTCTCGAATTTGAATATTTTTCCTGACAACAATTTCAACTAAATACGTTGTTAACCATATCCCCAACATCTGCAGAGCGACATACTCAAATGGGAAATAATTTGGCACATATGAAAATAGATCTGCGGTAATCATTGTTAAACTTCCAAATAGGAATGAAAGAATAACAGTGACAGTCATTTTCTTTTGTAAGGAAAGCTTAAAGTACATCTTTTTTAAATAAGGAACAGATAGTAGGATTAATGTGACCGAAATAAAGTTTACATATGTTCCCCCTCCATCCAATAGAATGCGGTAGGCAATGATACCAAGATATAGCCAAATCCCAACGCGAAAACCACCATACAAAACCCCTAAAATGAATGGAATTTGCCTTAAATCAAAATTGAAACCTGATGAAAAGCTAATAGGAAAACTCATACATAGAATGATTGTTAATAAGATAAATAATGTGGTTACGATTCCGTCCCATTTAGTATTGGTTTTGTTTTTATCAATCCAAAACATATGATAAAGAAAAAGAGGACCAATTATAAAAAACATATTTAATAATAGATCCTTAATTTCACCATTCACCCCAAATCCCCACTTCCCTGAAAATTAAACACCTGAGTTCCTGAACTGTTTTGACTAATCAGAATATTATAGTAAATCAAATCTTAAAAACTTAATATGAAATATATCACATTGATGATAATTATTGGAAATGTTTCCATGATCATTATTCACCTTTATAGGTTTTTTACATAGATTAAAATGATCAACAATTTGAAGGAAGGTGTGTATCTTGTCTTACGATTATTTTTATCCATATGGAGAAGATATTGGCCAGCTTTACTATTATGATAGACAACAACCGGAGGGATATTTTGGACCACCAGTGGGAGGACCGCCAATTGGAGGACCATCACCAACCCCAATGGCTCCGCCGCCTGCCTTTTCTCCACCTATCCC
This sequence comes from Bacillota bacterium, assembly GCA_023457235.1. Taxonomy (GTDB): domain Bacteria; phylum Bacillota; class Bacilli; order Bacillales; family Bacillaceae_J; genus Schinkia. The sequence goes on along the minus strand of JAEWMK010000168.1, from coordinate 18,898 downwards.
AGGATGGCAACAAGGACCTGGTGGAATGAGAAACTGTTTGTTCCGCCACACCTATATATGGTTAAGAAACGGAAATAGCTTTTGGTTCTTTCCAACACTTGTAATGAGAAGTATTATAACGGGGTATCGATGGAGTGGGTTTGGCTGGATTTACCACATTATAAACCCGAATAACGTCCGGTCATTCCATTGTTTCTAAATGGAATATTAGGAGATTAGGGGAATACGGTATGAGTATGATAAATTTTAAGTCTTTTAGTGGTTATGCCACCACGATTAATAACTTTATGATAACCCCAAATGATGAGGATTCAGGTTGTTACAAATTAATATCTGTAGATAATGGCTCCGGTAATTCAGTGAATTTTGTAGTATCACCAACCACTTATTTTGTAGACCATGCTATGGTAGAAGTAGGCGATTGGATAACCGGATATTATGATGGAAATGCACCAGTTCCTCTAATATATCCTCCGCAGTATCGTGCCCTTATCATGGTAAAAGAAAGTCCGTATCAAAATGTAAAAGTAGATTACTTCGACTGGAATTTAGTGAGTAGTGATGGCCAATTAAAATTAAACATATCACCATTTACTCATAAATTATTAACTAATGGCCAAAACTTTACAAACAATCCTGCAAACAGAAACCTAATTGTGATCTATGGCCCCGTTACAAAAAGTATTCCTGCACAAACTACACCATATAAAATTATAGTCTTGTGTTAAATGTTATGCATAAAAAATCTTAATCAAAAACATGTCGGTATCACTTTGATAACCGACACTTTTTTTGCAAATTCAGAAGAGATTCGTAAGGATTTGTGTCGTTTCTTACTACCTAGGAGTTTAGCCCTATAAAATGTGACCTTTATCACTTTAAGAAAAATACCGATATAGTACTATTATGAAAAAGATATAAATGGGATTTATTTGCTATAAAGGGGACTATAACCATAGAGTAGCTGAAGGAATTGAAACAGGAGAACAGTTCGATTTTCTTTTCAATAATCGATGTGTGGAAGGGCAGGGGTATTTGTTTAGTCCACCTGTACCTGGTGAAGGAATAAAGAAAATAATGAAAGAAAGGGTATCTTAACATGAAGATGACCATTGGTAAAAAACTCTTTGCAGGGTTTTTAGGAGTATTGATTATTTTAGCTGCTACAGTTGCAATTAGTTATGTGCAGATTCTAACTGTTGATAAAACGTTTACCAATTTAATTGACGACAAGGCAAACAAACTGATCATGATAAAGGAATTGAATTTAACAGTTAAAAAAGAACAATCATCCCTACGTGGTTATTTACTAATAGGGGATGAAGCTTCTTTTACTAGTTTTAAGAAAGCACATGATCAATACTTATCTGAAAGTAAGACGTTAGATAGCATCATCACTCATTCAGATGCGAAAAGAATTTTACAAGAACTCGATAAAATTGAAAATGAATATAATAGATTTGCAGGCTTAGTTTTTCAACTGAAAAAACAAAATAAAACGGATGAGTATATAAAACTGACTGCCACAACAGGGCGAGAAATTATAAGTAGGTTTGACCAGAAAATTAATGAATTAAATAAATTTCAACAAAATTTATTGGATGAAGGAAGCATAGATACTACTGCAAAAGTTAAATCAATCATCAATGTAGTTTTAGCTTTAGGACTGATAGCAATCGTATTAGGTGTAATTATTGCCATTTATATGGGACGAATCATCTCAACGCCTGTTACATTAATTGCGAAGTCGGCAGAACAAATTGCCGCGGGTAATTTATGCATTGATGAAATTAACGTTAAAAATAGAGATGAAATTGGTAATTTAGCGAAATCCTTTAATCAAATGGCTCAAAGCCTTCGTGGGGTTGTTTACCAGGTTGGTGCTAATGCCAATCAGGTAGCTGCTTCAGCAGAAGAATTAACTGCAAGCTCAGATCAAGCAACTCAAGCAGCCGAACAAATTGCCAATGCTATGCATGAAGTATCCGGTGGCGTTGATAAACAGGTTCAAAGCGTTGAAGAAACATCTCAAACGATTAACGAAATGGCAAAAAATATCCAACAAATTGCTAATGTTGCTCATGGTGTTTCTACATCTGCAGTAGATGCTTCTGAAAAAACAACAGAAGGTGGACAAGCAATCAAATCTGCTGTCCAACAAATGGATTCCATTAATCAAACTTTCACTGGATTATCAAGTATAATCAAAGGTTTAGGCGGACGATCTGACGAAATTGGTCAAATAATCAGGGTCATTACCGATATTGCTGACCAAACCAATCTTCTAGCACTTAATGCTGCAATTGAGGCGGCAAGGGCCGGTGACCATGGCAAAGGCTTCGCTGTTGTAGCGAATGAGGTTCGAAAATTGGCTGAACAGTCTTCCAAATCAGCTCAGCAAATATCTAAATTAATATCCACAACCCAAAATGAGACAAAACAAGCCATCCAAACTATGGAGGTTGCAACAAAAGAAGTATTATCTGGTATTGGCGTTGTAAATACAGCAGGAACATCTTTTAAACAAATTCAATGTTCTATCACTGAAGTTACTAACCAAATCCAAGAGGTTTCAGCTGCAGTCCAACAAATGGCTGCTGGATCAGAACAAATCGTCCAAGCCATGAATTACATTACTGAAATATCTGAGTCTTCTGCTTCAAGCGCTCAGGAAATTTCAGCTGCTACTGAAGAACAATTAGCATCCATGGAGGAAGTTTCAACCTCCGCTAAAGTTCTAACTCATATGGCGGTAGAATTACAACAAATTATTGAGAAATTTAAAGTAGAGAAATAATATTGAAAAATTGATTTAAACATTTAAATGGGGCTGCCGGACACATTGCTGTTCAGACAGTCTTTTTACGTTTTTCTACAAAGGAATCAAAATTCTACGAAAAATTGATAAAAGTCACAGAGTTTAGGGTTGATAGTGATATAAATTACCTTTAGTAATATCAGAATAGTAATAATATTAATTAGTTGAAATAAGTAATAGACTTTTTATTCACTAAACATAGTCAGAAAGATAGGTGTAAAGGCATGCTTATAACAAAAAAACGGTTTGATTTAATGGAGAAAGAAAAAAGAGAACTAGAGGAAAAACTAGACCATCTATATTCGGAATATGAGGATAAAAAATTGTTTTTTGAGGTTTTTATTGAAAAGTTTAATAAAGAATTATCGGAAACAGTGGAACAACATGAAATTGTGAATAGCCAACATTATGTGATGGCCGATATGGTCAAAAAAATTAAAGACCATTTTGATAAAGTAAACGGCTTAAGCCAACACTCGTTTGATACTTCTAAAGAATTGTATCTAAAAGGTGAAGATTTAATTCAATCGGCCAAAGATATGGTTATGAAATCTGAAGAAGGAAGGGATTCCGTCAATAAGGTTGAGAAATTGATAGTTCACCTTGGTGAAAAACTAGAGGAAACCTATCAAAAAATGAATCAATTAAGTGAGCGTTCTAAAGAAATAGAGGTCATTGTATCGACGATTAAGGAAATTGCGGATCAGACCAATTTATTAGCGTTAAACGCTAGTATTGAAGCTGCCCGTGCAGGGGATCAAGGGAAAGGTTTTGCAGTTGTTGCGAAGGAAGTGCGAAAACTAGCAGAAAGTACAGCTGTAAGTACGAGCGATATAAGTAATTTAACGCATAATATTCAGAAAGATATTCAGGACACCTTGCAATCTACCAACTCTAGTACGGGGTTAATTCGGGATGGAATTGATTTAAGTAAGGTTACTTCTAATAAAATAGATTTTATATCTGCGGTGATTCACCACGTCGAAAGCGAGGTCAATGAAGTTATTCAAAAAATAGATCAACAAAAGGAGTTTTCAGAACAAGTCATGAATGAAATAACAGAAACAACTGTTGTTTTTGATGAAGCAAATGAGTTGATTTTGCAGCATATTGAAGAAGCAAGTAAGGTTGACGTTAAATTAGATGAAACAATGAAACACGTCACATTATTTAATGAGCAGAATAAGTAGATACGATCATAGTTTATTTTGTTATTGAAATTACATTATTCTACAAAAAACTACATAATTATACAAATGTGTGATTTGAATCACGTCACCAAAGTGCATATAGTGATATAAATTAACCTTGATAGTATGAATATAGTGGAAATATTGCCAAATTGAGGTATTCAAAAAAACGGTGATTTCTATATATTTATACTGCGGACAAAATCATGAAAGGAAGATGGAAGGAAAAAATGTCAATTGACGAATTAATCGAAAAAGGAAGCTTTTTTCATTATTTTCAAGGTTTATTCAGCACTAGGAGTTGGGAGAGAATAGGTGGTGAAGTATTATTTCGTTCTGAATTAGGTACACCTGATGTGATTTTTCAAAAAGCTAAAACGGTTAACAAACTTTACGAATTAGAAACTAAGTCGATTTTTAAAATATTACATAATTATAACCTCACAGAATCCGCATCGAACAGTTTATTATTTATTAACATATACCCCTCGACAATTTTGAATTCTAATTTCCTAAATTACATTACTAATATTACCAGTTGCTGTCTCAGAAAGAATAGTAGCATTGTGTTTGAAATTGTAGAGACAGATTCTGTGGAGAATATTTCATATTTAAAAGAAAGAATCAAATTTTTAAAAAGTTTAGGCTATCTTATTGCCCTTGATGATGTAGGGAAGGGATGGTCCTCACTAAATATGATTATTGAGCTGGAGCCAGATTATATAAAGTTGGATCGGTATTTTTCCATCAGTCTATCTGAATCAAAGTCAAAACAGGAAATGATAAAATCGCTTTTACAATATTCGCAGTATTCAAAATCAAAAGTAGTGCTTGAAGGAATAGAATATGAAACAGATCTAGCTATTGCGAAATTGTTAGGCGTTGATATCTGTCAGGGATTTCTATTAGAAAAGCCCCAACCGTTATAAAGTCAAAAGGGGGAAGGTTATTTAATAGTAAAGACCGTTTAGAATCGGAAAACGAAATAGTATGCATATTATTTAGAGGTGAAGCAAGGAATGAAATTAACTGTAGCAAAGAAAATGTACCTAGGTTTTGGTGCCAAGCTAGAGCGGGAGAGCATGGTCGAGGTTTTACTGTAGTGGCTGAGGAGGTACGAAAATTAGCAGATCAATCGCGAGAGTCCGCCTCCCAAATTGTACAATTAATCCAAGAAATTCAGAAAGATACTGTAATAGCGAATAACGAAATGGTTCAAAATAGTAAGGAAGTAGATACTGGAAAAGAGGTTATTCAAAAGACAGGTGCAGCATTCCAACAAGTGTTAAATGCTGTTCAACATGTGAATATTCAAATTCAAGAGGTATCAGCCGCATCAGAACAAATATCGGCAAATACCGAACAGGTGACAGCATCTGTAGAACAATTGGCACAGATTGCAAAAGATGCATCCGAACAATCTCAAGGTGTAGCCGCTGCTTCTGAAGAACAATTAGCCTCAATGGAGGAAATTAGTGCTTCAAGTGAATCATTGAGCAAGTTGGCTCAAGAATTGCAAAAATTGATTGCAAGATTTAACTTGCAAACCAACTGAACAACTAGGCCCTAGATTGCAAAATATCTTAAGTACTTGGGAAGAGAAGAAGGCAAAGATAACATACGCAACTTATAAAGGCGTAATGCAACATGATAGAAAATTTCTATCATAATATAATACTAGCCCCAATATACTAAAGTGAAGAAGCTTTAGGGGGAGTAGTAATAGTGGAAAAAGAAGAATTCGAAGAACTGTTCATAATGGCTTATCTACATTTAGCATTGATTCTAGTAATCTGTGTAATCGGGAAGTTTGTTGGGAGTTATGCAATGTAAATGAGTGCGCTTGTCCAAAATAGACAGGATTTTTTATATGGTTGAAATTACCTAACTCACCGTAAACAACTTGTCCCCAATTGTTCTAAATATGGAAGAATGCTTTATGTTTTGATGCAAAAGTTATAGCTTATCAAGATTCGGATAATGGCTTGAAAAGCGCCTTTAAAGTTACGAAATGTCGATAAAGGCGCTTCAATTGCAGTTTTTCCTCATTGCGAAGTAAAGCGACAATTTGATAAAAATATATAAAAAAGTTATATTTTTACTATAATTACAAGTTTCTACTATAAATGTTTGTTTATCACCCAACAATACTATATACATGATTGTTATAGTTTGAATGATATTAAATAAAAATTGTATAGAATCGTAGAAATCTAGGTTTATAGACTAAATTAAAGGGGTGGGGAACATATGAGTAGTCGTAATTCACTTGAAAATAGTTTTTTTAAAGAAGTAGAGAAATCTAAAAAACTCGAAATTGTGGGAGAATTAGCTGCCGGTATTGTTCATGAAATAAGAAATTCACTAACGTCTATATTAGGATTTGTACAATTACTAGAGCAAGGGTCTATTAAACAAGATTATTTTAACCACATTCATTCATCATTTAATGATATTGAAGAGTATCTTAAGGATCTATTAATAATAGCAAAGCCCCAACCAATTGAACGAAAAGAAGTGAATATACAACTTTTAATAGAGAAAGTCATAGAAATAATAAAGCAGAAGGAAAATTTTAATAATATCCATTTTTATGAGGAATATGAGTCACATATCCCTTACTTGTTTTGTGATGCAGAACAAATAAAAATAGTCCTCAAACATTTGGTTACTAATAGTATAGAGGCTCTTCCGAATGGTGGAATGGTTAGCGTCGTTGCGAGGAAAGAGGATTCGAACTTAGTAATCAAAGTTAGTGATAACGGTATTGGTATGAGCAAAGAGCGTCTTGCAAAATTAGGAGAGCCTTTTTTCAGTTTTAAAGAAAAAGGGACAGGTATTGGCTTAATGGTATGTTATCGAATTATTTGGCAGTATAACGGCTCAATTATTGTGGTAAGCGAAGAAAATAAAGGAACTACCGTGGAAGTAAGACTGCCCTTTTCCGCCTAAAAAACATAAAGATCATCGATAGGTTAGGTTGGTCCATGGAAAAAAGGATCCGACCTAGCCTTTCTTTTAACACCAGAAACATGATGTATTATGCTAAAAATCATGGTAAAAATAACTACAAGTTATTGACACCAGACTTAAGTGAAATGGAATTTATGCAGTAGTAATCAACAAAATTGCCGAACATTAATTCAAAATTGAAAGTAAAAAGTAGTGGGTCAATCTATTTTATTCCACTAAAGGATATTCTTCAAAATTAAAGATTAAGGAAGTAGAAAGGAGAATTCAACAACTTTGATTTTTTTTAGAATAGGGTGATCGATTTTGAGCGTAGGCATTAATAACGCAGATATTAATAGTAAACCCGTAAATGAGTGCTATTTTATTATCAATCGCAAACAACAAATCGTAGAGGCTCATTTTAAGAAATGTAGTTTTTTCCCCTTTTGTAAAAAGATAATAGAAGGAAAGTCTATCGATGATGTTTTTACAGGTGATTATTCACCTATAGGCCTTGGCATTAAAGCTGCCATAAATGAAGAAAATATATCGATGTTTGAGTCCGTGATAAAAAACATAATTAAAATTGAAGTGAAAGTTTATCCTTCAAATGAGAATAGTATTGTTATTATCAAGGATCGCACAAAAGAAACATTAGTTGAGGAGCTTATCGCAGATAATAATAAGAAGCTTTCTTTTTTTATGGAAGCCTCTTGCGATATTGTCAAAAGTAATAAACCAAAGGAAATCCTTGATTCACTTTTTAACAGGTTATCCTCCTACCTCGATTTGGATTACTATTTTAACTACATCCTTGACCCGGATAAACAGAAAATAAGATTAATGAATTATTATGGAATCCCAGAGAATACTGCCCAGCAAATAGAATGGCTCGAATTTGGAGAGGCCGTCTGTGGTACTGTAGCACAAATACAAAAGAGAATAATAGCAGAACATATCCAAACCTCTGAGAATCCGAAGGTACAATTGATTAAAGGCTGGGGAGTTAAAGCATATGCGTGCCATCCATTGTTTTCCCATGGAAAATTGTTAGGAACACTATCATTTGGATCAAGTAAAAGAGAGACATTTACATCAGACGAGATCGATTTAATATTTAATATATGTCAGCAAGTAGCCTTATCACTTGAGAGAGCGTTTCTGATAACAGAATTGGAAGATAAAAATAAAGCATTACAATGCTCGAATCAGGAATTGATGCTGGCTAATGAACAATCTGAAAAGGCAAATAAGGCGAAGACAGATTTTTTATTATTAATGAGTCATGAGTTTCGAACACCATTAAATTCAATTATCGGATTTAATCAAATTCTACTTTCCACTAAAGGTCCAGATGCTTTTACAAAAGCACAAAGAACTTATCTGGAAAAAATGATGATGTCTAGTAAGCAATTGCAACAGATGATTAATGATATCCTAGATTTTGTCCGCCATGACAGTGCAAAATTGACCCTTGAAACTACTGAGGTAGACCTCAATCGTATAATTGAAGATTGTATTCGGGAAATAAGCCCTTTTGCAAAAATAAAAAGGGTTACAATTAATAATAAGAAAATAAAAAGCGACGATATTCAGATTTATACAGACGAAAAACGATTACGGCAAGTATTGAGGAACTTATTGTCAAATGCGATTAAATATAATAAAAAAGAAGGTACTGTCCTTGTGTCTAGCTACACAATGGACAACCTTTTAATAATAAAGGTAAGCGATACTGGAACAGGGATTGAGGAAGGGGAGCTCGATCAAATATGTAAACCTTTTTACCGCTCACCATCTAACAATCCGGCCATTTCAGGAAGTGGGATCGGTTTACCTCTCTCCAAACGGATTATTAATGAATTAGGAGGAACCCTAACTGTGAGTAGTGCTAAAGGAGAAGGAAGCACGTTTACGATTTCTCTTCCCCTTATATAATTGCGCTTGTCCAAAGGGGACAAGCGCATTGTTACTATATTAAAGAAGGGCACGGAACCTGTTCCAGTCCAAAATAATAATCCTTTTTTTCTTTATTTCAATAAGATTGGTACTTTTTAACTTCGAAAAGGCTCTGCTTGTACTTTCTCTAGTAGCACCGACTAATAATGATAGATCATAGACTGAGATAGGTAGGTCAATGTATATTTTATTATTTAACCTTCTTCCAAATTTTTTTGATAATTTTTCTATTGTAATAAGGAGATTTGAATAAATATCTAAATAGGCCCTCTCGAATAATCTAGCTGAAAACTCTTCAATCTGTTCGCCCATATTCTGAATGACTTTTTCGGTTAGTAGAGGACAAGCTTTTAATTCTGCTTCAAAAAAACTTGTGTTTAAATATAATATTTCACCTTCGCGGATTATCGTGGCGGTATTTGTGTAGAGGTATTCGCGTTTATTAAATAAACTTGATTCAGCAATGATATCTCCTCTGGTTTTAAGACTAACAATTAATTCGTTTCCGTTTTTATCTAATTTTGTAAGCTTAACTAATCCTGAAAGAATGAAGAAAACTCCACGGCCTTCTTCAAATTCTGAAATGACGACTTCCCCACGTGAGTATTTCTTTTTTATTACTTTATTTTCCAGGCACTGGAAGCAATCTTCAAAGGGAGTTTGCGACAAAGTTAATTCGTCCGAAACTTGCAATATTTCATTCATTAGATCCCCTCCTAGTTACTTTTAATAAACTGAAGCCGAACAGAAGCTTGAAGAAAACAGGAGTAGAATGTTGAAATTAAAAGTATTTTGGAAAAATCTTGTATTAATAATATAACTTTTTTGTATTTATTATCAAATCGTCTTTTTACATAGTAGGATGAATAATCTCCATTTGGCGCTCATTAAAAGGTATATCGGACCAAAATACGGTCATATCGGAACCATATCAACAAATTATTGTAGTAATTTTACAAAAAAACAAAAAAGGTTATGAAATGTACTATTTTTGTATTGATATGCTTTGAATTTAACTTCATATGAAGTTTATACTTAAGTAAAGGAGGTAAACTTATTTGATAAATATGTTTAAAAAGTTATATTATTATCATTAATAGTTTCACATAGAGCAATATACGTTATCAAAAATTAAGAAATACTAGATTTTAAGTTTTACAAACCATTTAAAGGAGTGGTAAATATGAGTAATCGAACATCGCTTAATAAAAAGCCTTTAAAAGAAGTGAAAAAGTCAGAAAAACTTGAAATCGTAGGCGAATTAGCTGCTGGCATTGTTCATGAAATTAGGAATCCACTAACTTCAATTTCCGGGTTTGTGCAACTACTTGAGCAAGGAGTTCATAATAAAGAATATTTTAACCTTATTTATTCATCATTTAATGACATTGAAGAGTATCTTGAGTCTCTATTAACCATTGCAAGACCACAACCTAATGAACAAAAACTAGTTAATATGAAACTGTTAGTAGAAGACATAATTGAACTAGCAAAGTATAAGATCAATTCTAATCACGTTCACATCAATACCGAGTTTGAATCAGAATTACCCAATATACTATGTGATGAGACGCAAATGAATATAGTCTTTAAACATTTGATCACTAATAGTATTGAAGCAACTTTAAACGAGGGGATCGTTTCCATTCTTGTTAGAAAAGAAGATTCGAATATATTAATAAAAATTACCGATACTGGTGTTGGGATGAGCAAAGAGCGTCTTGCTAAATTAGGAGAGCCTTTTTTCAGTTTTAAAGAAAAGGGGACAGGGATAGGCTTAATGGTCTGTTATCGGATCATTTGGCAATATAACGGGTCCATTTTTATTGAGAGCGAAGAAAATAAAGGTACTACTGTTGAGGTAAGATTACCTCATTTGGAAAATATGTAAATATTATGGCAAATTATCTAAATCAACTTTTGTAAACTACATTTATTTTTTGAAAGGGGTGTATTCTTTGCCTCTTATTAAAACGGTACTTGCTGACGATCATCCAGATTCTTTAGAAATAATTGAGACAATAATAAAACGACACCAAAGATTTCAAATAGTGGCGACATGTACTGACGGAGAGGAATTAATAAACCAAGTCATTAAATGTAAGCCTGATTTAGTCATTACAGATATTAAAATGCCCAAGCTTAATGGAATAGAAGTTATTAAGAAGTGCAGGCAATTTGATTACAATGTTAATTTTATATTTGTAACCGGTTTTGACGACTTTGCTGTTGAAGCCTTTAATGTAGCTGCTATTGATTATATTGTTAAACCTTTTAATATGGACAGATTTTTTGCTGCTTTAGAAAAAGCAATAGAAATGATCCAACACAAACAGCAATTAAAATCAAAACGTTTCAGATCAAAATTAAAAATAAAAAGCAGTGGTTCAATTTATTACATTCCAATGGAAGATATTTATTTTATTGAGAAACAAGGGAAAAAGTGCTTAATTCATGGAAAGAATAAAATGTATGAAACTAATGAGAGTATTAATGTCTTGTATCAAAAATTAAATGACACCTTCTATTTGTCACATCGGTCTTACATTATTAACCTTAAGAAAATATTGCATATATCCTCAAGTAATGAAACTTATTTAGCTCATTTTGAAGGCATCCCTAATCACGCCCATATATCAAAGCTAAAGATTAAAGAAATCAAAGAAAAAATCCAGTCAATACTATAATAGTTATTACACTAAAAGTAATGGGCTAGTTTGATCCAGTAAAAGCTGGATCAAATCTGGTCCTTTTTTAAATTAAAGCGCATTCAGGAGAAGAGACATTAAAATGCTAACTGACTTCCATCATAACAACTGCATATATTATTGATACGAGACTATTTGCATGTAGAGGTGGAAATATGAGTGTAATCAGAACCGATCAGTGGCTATTGGATTCCTATCATAATCCAATCGATATTTGTAAAAAACTAAAAGGTTATTTTACAAAAGCATCGGCATCAAAGATTTATGAGCATTTGAAAATGCACGGAATGTATCGTCCAATTAGGCAAGGAATGGAGCAGGTGCATGCATTGCAAAAAAACAAAGTATGGGAAATAGTGCAAAAGGATGACTTAGCCTTACAAAAAACATGGGGCGGGCCCGATATCCCAATCTTTATTTTTCCAACTGATGTTACAAATCGAAAAATTCAGCGAGATTTTAACGGCAAATCGGGTTTAGCGTTTAAGGATAAATTATTTTTATTTTTTACAGACCAAAACACGGAAAAAGAAATAAGAGCGGTACTGACACATGAATATAACCATGTATGCCGCTTGGCTAAGTTTCAAAAAAGTGAAGAACAATATGTATTATTAGATACAATAATTTTAGAAGGGTTAGCTGAAAACGCAGTTCGGGAACGATTTGGCACCGACTATATGGCCAGCTGGACATCCTATTACACAGATGAGGAACTGGAAAAGATGTGGACACTATTGCTTTGTCCTAATAAAAATACTAAGAAAACAGATCGGAAACATATGGAGCTATTGTATGGTTTGCGGCGACCCTATCCGAAAATGCTCGGCTACTGTGTCGGTTATTATTTAGTAAAAAAATATATGGAAGAAAAAAAGATAAGCAGTAAAGAATTATTTACAAAGCCAACGCATATTATCGCACAAATTGAATAGGATTAAAGGGAGTTTAGGGTTGTCTCTTACTCCTTTTTTTCTTGCTTGATAATGGGACGACTGTTAAAGTAATTATAGTAATTTCAATGAAGAGTAAGTAGGAGTGTTTTATGGAAAATTGGTTAATAAGCATAATGAATGAATATGGGTACATAGGGATTTTATTATTGATCGCACTTGAAAATATTTTTCCGCCGGTACCTTCTGAGGTTATTTTGACTTTTGGCGGCTTTATGACGACTACTACTGATTTAACGATAACGGGTGTTGTCATTGCCTCGACTATTGGTTCGGTCCTTGGTGCGGTTGTGCTTTACGGAATTGGTTTACTTTTGGACGTTGAGAATTTGGAGAAAATTGTTGATCGATGGGGACATATCTTACGTTTAACGAGGGATGACCTTTATAAAGCGGATTCCTGGTTTGATAAATATGGTCCATGGACTGTCTTTTTCTGTCGATTTGTACCATTAATAAGAAGTCTAATTTCGATCCCAGCCGGGATGTCGAATATGAATTTCTTCCTATTTCTTATATTAACAACTATTGGAACATTCATCTGGAATGTTGTTCTCATCAATCTTGGTGCATCTGTAGGGGACTCCTGGGATACAATTGTAGGATATATGGATGTCTACTCAAATATTGCTTATGTTGTAATCGCAATTATTTTTGTGATTTTTGTGCTTATTTTTATTAAATCAAGAAAACACAAAAGAATGTAACAGAGAGATTAAAAAAACACGTAATTTGCCATTCGATATAGGCAGTTTACGTGTTTTTCTAATTAATTACTCACTTTTGATGTTGCTAAGCTTTCAGTTTTAGCTACAATTTCTTCTTTTGCTGCTGCACTTTTGCTTTTCTTTAATTTAGCTAGTCCAAGAACAGCGGCAATGACGATAATTTCAAATCCGTATTTCACAAAGCCATTTTCAAAGAACGGTTTTAGGAAAGCTTCGCCGACGATCATTTTCGCAGCAGTCCAAGCTAAGATACCAGCTCCAATTGTAATAATAATTGGATAACGTTCCATCCATTTTATAAGAATTGTACTACCCCATACAACAATTGGTACTGAAATGGCTAATCCGATGATAACGAGCAAAATACTTCCATGTGCAGCACCTGCAACGGCGAGTACATTATCAATGCCCATGGCAGCATCAGCGATGATGATTGTACGAATAGCTGCCCAAGTGCTGTTTCCAGCTTTTACGTCATGTCCTTTTTCTTCTACTAATAGCTTATAGGCAATCCACACAAGGAGGACACCACCAACAAGCATTAACCCTGGAACCTTTAACAACCAGACAACGGCGATTGTTGCGATAACGCGAAGGATTACAGCGCCCGCCGTTCCCCATAAAATAACTTTCTTTTGTTTTTCCTTTGGTAGATTTCGAGCCGCAAGTCCTATTACAATTGCATTATCGCCCGCTAAAACTAGGTCGATCATAATAATTGCTAAAAGTGCCGTAAGAAATTCCATCCTTTTGTAACCTCCATTTTTTTGATTTTTGAAAATAAAAAAGACCTTTGCCTAGTGTTTACTTAGGCAAAGGTCTTGCTAAACATGTATCATGTCATCAAAGCCGATGGATAGCACTCCATGAAATGACGACTTTGTTTCAGGTTAAAAACCTGACGCTACTCCCCTTTGAAAAGGAATATTTTATTGTTATGTCTATCATAAGCGAATATTTGTAATTTTGTCAACAACTAAATCATAAAAAATACAAAAATAATTTAAAATGAAACTTTTTGTGGTTTGTATTCGTCTATTAACTATGCTTTAATAAATTATGTTGGAGGTATATAAGGTAAAATATGTATATTTTTTCAAGTTTATAACAAAATTGCAATAAATATTAGTTGCAACTTAAATTAGAAAGTAGTAAGATACTTTTCATTGATTCCTTTTTTTATGCAGTCGCTTATAAATAAAAGTTAAACATATATAGAGATAGAAATGATTGTAAGGGAATTAGATAAGGGGGATTTTTTAATCATGAAAGGATTACTTGCCAAAGTAAAAAACTTTCGACCAAGCTCTGAAGAAAAGTTTTTAATTGCTACAGTACTTTTATTGTGGCTAAAATCTTATTTAATTAGTCGTTTTATTTTCGACTTATCATTAGAAAATGCTATTGAGGAATTTATTCTCCTCATAAATCCATTAGGTCCGATTTTAATATTATTCCTGTTTGCTTTTGCATTCAGAAGAAAATTAAGCCGCAGGGGAATACTAATAGGCAGCTTCATTTTTACATTTGTAACCTATGCTAACTTAGTGTACTACCGCTTTTTTAACGACTTTATTACAATTCCGGTATTATTCCAGGTGAAGAACTTTGGCGATCTGGGCGGCAGTGCTTTCGAATTAATGAAGCCAACCGACATTTTGTTTTTTGTAGATATTATTGTGCTTGCTTTCATTGCTAGAAAGAAAGAAATTAAGATTATTACCTTCCAAAAGCCGGCACAGCGTGTGCTAATGCTTTTATCTGTCGGTTTACTAATCTTCAACGTATTATTAGCGGAAACACAAAGACCACAGCTTTTAACTAGAACATTTGACCGTGAGATGTTGGTGAAATATCTTGGGGTATACAATTATCATATGTATGATTTATTCATGCATTCAAAAGCATCAGCTCAACGAGCATTTGCAGAAGGCAGTGACATCGTTGAAGTTGAAAACTATGTGAATGATGGCGTTGAACAAGATAATGAAATGACAGGTATTGCAAAAGGGAAAAATGTTATATTAATTTCATTAGAATCTTTGCAAAACTGGGTTATTAATTATGAAGTAGAAGGACAGCCTGTTACACCATTTTTGAACGAATTAGTAAAGGAAAGTCAATACTTTGATAATTTCTATCACCAAACAGGTCAAGGTAAAACATCGGATGCTGAGTTTTTAAATGATAACTCTTTATATCCATTACCAAGTGGAGCTGTATTTACACAAAATGCACAAAATGAGTTTTACGCACTTCCAGAAATTTTGAAAAATAATGGTTACACAACAGCAGCATTACATGGTAATAATAAGAGTTTCTGGAACCGTGATTTAATGTATAAAGCTTTAGGTTATGATCACTTTTTCGATGAGACCTATTACAATGTAACTGAGGAAAATTCAATTAACTATGGTTTGAAGGATATTCCGTTTTTTGAACAATCCATACCATTGTTGAAAAACTTACCACAACCATTCCATGCTAAGATGCTAACATTGACTAATCACTTCCCATATATTCTTGATGATGCAGACGTGATGATTCCACGCTTGCAAACGGGAGATGGTTCAGTAGACCGTTATGTGCAAACAGCTAGATATTTAGATGAGTCGCTGAAAATTTTCTTTGAACAATTAAAAACAAGTGGCTTATATGACAATACAATTGTGGTCATGTATGGCGACCATTATGGTATTTCAGAAAATCATAATAAAGCCATGGCCCAAGTTATCGGCAAGGAAATAACACCGGACGTGCATGTTGAATTACAGAAGGTTCCGTTCATCGTTCATATCCCAGGTGCCCGTGGCAAAACGATTCATACAATTGGCGGCCAAATTGATGTGAAGCCAACCCTTCTAAATCTGCTTGGCATTGATCCAGGTAAGGACATTGAATTTGGTGATGATTTATTTAGTAAAACAAGAAAAGATTTCGTTGCGTTCCGTGATGGAAGCTTTGTAACTAAAAACTTTATTTATACAAAAGGTACATGTTATACAAAGGGAACAGGGTTGCCAGCAGATTCGCTTTTCTGCGAACCACAAAAAGAAATGGTTGAATATGAGCTTGCTTTATCAGATAAAGTGATTCAACGCGACTTGTTACGTTTCCTTAACAGCCAATTGAAAAACTTAAAAAATAACGATATAAAAGCTGACCAGTAGAAGCTGAACTGGTCAGCTTTTTTCTAGTTCGTAATATTTAAATGACTTTGAAAATAACTTATAGTAAAAGGTAATATAGAATATATTTTATAGGAGGTCGGAGTATGGGTCGAACTATAAAAAAGGCAGCTGTTCTTGGTTCAGGTGTGATGGGGTCAGGAATTGCAGCACACTTAGCTAATGTTGGCATTCCAACATTATTGCTTGATATCGTTCCAGCTGAATTAACTTCTGAAGAGATTGCAAAAGGCCTTTCACTAAATGATATGCAGGTTCGAAATCGCTTAGCAGTAACGGCCAAGCAGAAATTAATAAAGCAAAAACCAGACCCCCTAACATCGAAAGAACATCTCCATTTAATAACACCAGGAAATTTAGAAGATCATCTTGAACGGCTGAATGAGGTTGATTGGATCATTGAAGTTGTAGTAGAAAGATTAGATATCAAGAAAAAAGTATTAGCAACAATTGATAATGTGAGAAAAAAAGGAACCATTGTCAGCTCCAATACATCCGGGATATCGATTGAAGCGATGGCTGAAGGACGATCGGATGATTTTAAAAAACATTTTCTTGGCACCCACTTTTTTAACCCACCACGTTACTTAAAACTACTTGAAATTATTCCTACAAAATACACAGATCAGGCTGTTCTAACATTCATGAAAAATTTTGGTGAAGATGTACTTGGTAAAGGGGTTGTTGAAGCAAAGGATACCCCGAATTTTATTGCGAATCGGATCGGTACGTATGGTTTACTCGTAACGGTTAGAGAAATGATGTATGGAGGCTATAGTGTTGGCGAAGTGGATTCCGTTACAGGTCCATTAATTGGACGTCCCAAAAGCGCTACCTTCCGAACCCTAGATGTCGTTGGCCTCGATACTTTTGCACATGTGGCAGACAATGTACATGATCATGTTACCGGGGATGAACAAAAAGTTTTTGTATTGCCGCCATTTATGAAGAAAATGCTCGATAATGGATGGTACGGAAGCAAGTCAGGCCAAGGTTTTTATTTGAAAAAAGGAAAAGAAATCCTTGAACTTAATATCGAAACGATGCAATATGAACAACGGAAAAAGCTGAAAACCGCGTCGATTGAAATGAGTAAGCAAGCAAAAGGCTTAGTTGATAAGCTAAAGCTATTAGTCTATGCAGATGACCGCGCTGGTCAGCTTCTTTGGGATATAATCAAGCCCACACTTCTGTACTCAGCAGAGCACGCTCAGGAAATTGCTGATGATATCGTAGCAATTGACCAAGCGATGAGATGGGGCTTTGGTTGGGAGCTGGGACCTTTTGAAACATGGGATGCGATTGGGCTTGAACGATCTATTCAAAAAATGGAGCAGGAGGGTGAGCGAATACCCGCTTGGGTTACGGAGTATTTAGCTTCCGGAAAAAAATCGTTTTATGAAAATAAAATCGTAGAGCACAATCCGAAGGTTATTCATTTAAAACGTGTGAAAGACCAACATGGTGTGATTAAGAAAAATAGCGGGGCTAGCCTAATCGATATTGGCGACGATGTGGCAGCGTTGGAATTTCACTCGCCAAATTATGCGATCGGTTTAGACATTATTCAAATGATCAATCAGACAATAGATGAGGTGGAAAAGAACTATAAGGGGCTCGTCATCGGTCATCAAGGGAAGAACTTTTGCGTTGGTGCCAATCTTGCATTGATTCTAATGGAAGCCCAGGATGATAACTATTTTGAAATTGACTTTGTCGTCCGGCAATTCCAAAATGCAATGACGAAAATTAAATATTCCAGTAAACCGGTTGTCGCCGCACCTTTTGCTTTTGCCTTGGGGGGAGGAACGGAGGTTTGTCTACCGGCAGCTGCCATTCAAGCATCAAGTGAAACCTATATGGGTCTGGTTGAAACAGGTGTTGGTGTGATTCCTGGAGGTGGAGGCAATAAGGAGCTTTATTTACGGCATTTAGAAAAGCTAGGAGCCTCTGGTGGGTATGACCTGCAAAAAGCCGCGCTTGCTACATTTGAAACGATTGCAATGGCAAAGGTGTCAACATCTGCTCATGAGGCTAAAGAAAATGGCTATTTGCGAGCAACTGATGGCATAAGCTTTAATAGTGATCATTTATTATTCGATGCGAAAAAAAGAGTGCTTGAACTGGCTGCAAGCGGGTATCGTCCGCCGGTCCGAGCGAAAATACCGGTGATTGGGGAAGCGGGCTATGCCACGATGCTTCTTGGTGCCCAAAATTTGAAAAACTCCGGTTATATATCAGACCATGATATGAAAATTGCCCAAAAACTTGCCTTTGTCATTGCTGGTGGCCGCCTTCCAGAGGGAACGTTGGTAGATGAACAGTACTTATTGGAAATAGAACGGGAAGCATTTTTAAGTCTAGTTGGAGAGCGAAAGACGCAGGAAAGAATGCAATATATG
>JAEWMK010000167.1 GCA_023457235.1 Bacillota bacterium | reverse complement strand
CACTACGATAAGTCAACATCAGCTCGTACCTCGCTGTGTTTCCTTTATCTCATTGCGAAGTGCGCAAGTCTTGTTTGTCGCTGAACGGGTGCTTTCGCTTTTCTAATTAATGATGTGCATCAGATGGTTCGTTTGGTACGCCCGCTTCGCCAAGGAAAATAACGATAATTGAAAATACAGCGCAAAGGAAAACACCTTGCATGAAATTATATGTACCACCTGTCATACTGCTTACTACATATACAAGCATTTGGCTTAATAAAAATGTCCAGAATACTGTCCAAAATATACGCATTTACTAATTCACCTCGACTTTAAGCACATTTGAAATTAATTTTACCATATATTAAGTTAAAAATATAGGTAAATAATAGGTAAATAACCTTTGCTTTTTTTTAATTATGTCATACATTAGAAGTGTATGTACAAGAGTAAAGGGCGGGAAAACAATGAATCTCGATCAACATTTTTTTAAAATTAATGATCAATGGAACGTAATTCACCTTCCTGAACGCCCCAATGGCTTTGCTATCTTAATTATCGGTGATCAAAATCATTATGTGGACGAAATGACAAGCTTGTGGATTCAAAATCCGGAACGATTTCAAATGATTGAAAATTTAAGGGAAAAAGGTTATACGATATTTTATTCTAATTTGTTTGGCAGACATTGGGGGAGTCCGAAGTCAGTTCATCTGTTAAAACAGCTATATCATATAGTGATTCGCAGAGAAATTCTAAATGACAAAATTCACGTAATCGCTGAAGGTATGGGTGCACTGTCTGCATTGAGACTAATGAATGAAATGGAACCAATCCTTCGATCTGTCTCAATGTTAAGCCCATGCCTAGACCTTAAGGCTTTTATAAATACTGAAAAAAATAATAAATTATACTATAAAAGATTAATAAAGGAATTAGCATTTTCTTATAGGATGGAAGAACAAAATGTTGAATCAGAAATAATCAATAATTTTGATCTTTGTAATTTTACATCTAAAACACCGGTGAAAATTTGGCATTCTACAAATCGGGTCCTATATTCAGTTTCCGATCATAGCCGAAGTTTTGAGAAAATCCGTGAGCAAGAAGGTGTACCGATAGAACTTTCCATACACTTATTTGAAAAAAGATTTCATATTACTTCTAACATTATTTCTTTCTTAAAAAGATATGAGCAGGTTTTATGAGAAGGGCGGACAAAAGTTCTGTCCTTTTCTTTTTAATTCTAAAATTAGGAGTCCGGCATAGTAATAAAGTAAAATAGACTTGGAGGACTTCTCATGAAGAAAGCGATGGTAATTGGTTCATTAGGATTTATCGGCTTTTCCCTTTCTAAACGTCTTTTGGAGGAAGGGTTTGAAGTTATTGGGATTGATCATTTTTCTGAAAAACAGGATCAACTTAAAGAGCAAAAGCTGTTGGAAATTGCTAGGAATAGTAATTTAATATATATTAATAATCCTATCGAGAATCTTACGTTACAAGAAGTGGCCGAGAACTGTGATATCCTATACTATTGTCTATATGACTCAGATATTAATAAAAATAATATAAATACTAAAAGGGCAAAAATGAAAGAAATTCTTAAGAAAATTATGGACTATTGCAATGAAATTACATGTAAATTTGTTTATCTTTCATCCTATGAAAGTATAAATCAACGTAATGAAATCGGTCAAATGAAAATGGAAGAAGAATATGAAATCGAAAAATACAGTAAACTGAACAAAAACTTTTCTTTTCATATATTACAGCTTCCTACAGTCTATGGACCGTGGCAGCCTGATTCGATGACGTTTCAACAATTAATTATGGGAAAGGATTCACCTACGATCGATCCAATTAGAGAGGATGCTATTTTTGTTGAGGACTTAGTTGAAATTTTATTAGAATTACCGACAGATTTAGATGTCAATAAAACAATAAAAATAAGCAGCAATAGAAAAAATCAGTGGCAAGAAGGGGTAAATCTTATTAAAGGAATTTTGAATCCGAAACAGGAGCCAAGTGAACTTGAGGTGAAGAATACGGAGGATCAGGCATTCTATCATAGACATTTACAAACAACTCTTGAAGAAGGAATTAGACAACAAAAGGAACATTATAAGTATCTACAAAAACTAAAAGCATTAGGATTAATTTAAAATCCTTTTACATCTTTGTATCTCTTGGGTAAAATAGAAATGTTGGATACATAGATGAAAATAGATGAAATGGATATAATAGGGAGGGGCTTGTTTTGAAAAAGCTTCTTTTAATTTTGGCAACATTTATACTATTAGTCACTGCTTGTGGACAACCAGCTACCAATCTTTCAACAACAAAGATAGGATTACTTTTACCGGATACAATCAATGAACCGATATGGGGAAATAAAGGATATAAAGGCTTATTATTGATACAATCCGCATTAAAGGCTGATGTTTATTATAAGGAGAGTATGAAAACGAGAAGTGAAGTAAAGGAAGCGTTGGATGAATTTGAAGAGGAAGGCGTTAACCTTGTTTTCGGACATGGTAGTGAGTATGGTCCTTTTTTCGAAGAATTACATAATGACTATCCTGATATGGATTTTGTATATTTTAACGGAAACTATACAGCTGAAAATGTGACGAGTATTAAATTTGAATCCCATGCAATGGGGTTTTTCGGTGGAATGGTTGCAGCGGAAATGAGTAAAACAAAACATATTGGCGTCATTTCAGCTTTTAATTGGCAGCCGGAGGTTGAGGGCTTTGTTAAGGGAGCTGAATATCAAGACCCAAATGTGGTTGTTGATGTTCATTTTACGAAGAGCTGGAGTAATAACGAAAAAGCTTTACAGGCCTACAGTGAAATGGAAAAGACAGGTGTTGATGTGTTTTATCCTGCCGGTGATTCCTTTAATCTTCCGGTAATTGAAGCTGTAAAAGAGGACGGGCATTATGCAATTGGTTATGTCTCTGATCAATTAGATTTAGGTGAATCAACGGTTCTAACTAGTACGGTTCAACATGTCGAAGGGCTTTACAAACTAATTGCCAATCAATATATTTCCGGCAAGTTTCAGCATGGAATTAAAACCTTTGACTTTAGAGATGACGTGATTTCTTTAGGGGACTTTAGCCCGGAAGTTCCTGATGAACTGAAGATTAAAGTTAATAAAGCTGTTGAATTATACAAATTAACTGGGGAGCTTCCCGGTACAAAATAATGAGATGAAGGGGTAAAGATGATGGATCAAGAAAAAAATTTTAAATTTATGCAAATTGCGATGAAGTATTTACCAGAGGCACAAATGATGCTTAAGGAAAAAGGGATGGAAGTAAATATGGATATGATGCAGCCAATGCTCGATGTCCTATTAAAGGTCATGAACGATGCGTATGAGCTTGGAGCATCGGAAGCTAAGGCTGAGTAGAAAGTTTATTTGAAGGGGTGGACCTAACAGTCGACCTCTTTGTTACTGTCTAGCTCCAGTGCCCAGCGACTAGCAAACTTCGCCCCCCTCCACTACGATAAGTCAACATCAGCTCGTACCTCGCTGTGTTTCCTTTATCTCATTTCGAGGAGCTCCAGTTTGTTCGTCGCTATACGGGCACTTCCGCTTTTCCTTCTAGACAAAAAATAGGAAGTGTTATAAAATTAGTACCAAGTCATAATATTTGATCATAGGCTGTGATCATAAATTTTGAGAATGCAAAGGGGTTTTGTTAATGAATGCTGGTATAATTGGTATTGGACGCTATCTTCCTGAGAAGATTGTTACAAATGCTGACTTAGAGAAGATTATGGATACTTCAGATGAGTGGATTCAAACAAGAACAGGAATTAAAGAAAGAAGGATTGCTGACGATACAATCGATTCTTCACATATGGCTTTTTTTGCTGCTGAAAAAGCAATCGCGAATGCTGGAATTACGGCAGAAGATATTGATTTGATCATTACGGCGACAGTTACACCTGACTCTCCTTTCCCATCCGTTTCATGCTTAGTCCAAGAAAAGCTAGGTGCGAAAAAAGCGGCAGCAATGGATGTTGGAGCTGCATGTGCAGGCTTTATGTATGCAATGATAACAGCTCAGCAATTTATTCAAACCGGAACATACAAAAATGTGCTTGTCATTGGAGTGGAAAAGCTTTCAAAAATTACTGATTGGAATGACCGCAATACAGCAGTATTGTTCGGTGATGGTGCAGCGGCAGCTGTTATGGCTCCTGTATCAGAAGGTAGAGGAATTCTTTCATTTGAATTGGGTGCAGATGGAGTTGGGGCAAAGCATCTGTATCAGGATGAGTACATTATTATGAATGGCCGTGAAGTTTTTAAATTTGCAGTCCGTCAAATGGGAGAATCAGCTGTCAATGTAATCGAAAAAGCTGGTTTAACGAAGGAAGATGTTGACTTTTTAGTTCCACATCAAGCTAATATTCGAATTATGGAAGCGTCTAGACAGAGACTAGAGCTTCCGGAAGAAAAAATGTCAAAAACAGTAGACAAATATGGCAATACATCATCATCGTCTATTCCCATTGCATTAGTTGAGGAAATTGAAAATGGAAAAATAAAAGATGATGACATCATTGTTATGGTCGGCTTTGGCGGCGGATTAACTTGGGGAGCCATTGCGATGAAATGGGGCAAATAATTTAGCAGGAATTAAACTTATTCAGCAAAGCTGAATAAAGTTTAAGCCTCCGGCGGATGCCTCAGATTTTTAGCGGTAATTATCGAGCAAGCTCGATAAAATCTGGGCAACAAATACGACAAGTCGTATTTGATTTTGGTATGATAGAAATATAATTAATTGTACATTTCAATATGAAAGGTGTCATGCGTTTATGGAGAAAAGACGAGTTGTAATAACAGGACTCGGTGCGGTTACACCATGTGGTCTTGATGTAGATACGACTTGGAACAATGTAATCAATGGGGTCTCAGGCGTCAATGAAGTTACACGGGTAGATAAAGAATTATTCCCTGCCAAGGTGGCAGCTGAACTAAAAAACTTCAATCCTGAAGATTTTATGGATAAAAAAGAAGCGAGAAGAATGGATCGTTTCACTCAATATGCTCTTGCAGCCGCTTTTATGGCAGTTAAAGATGCTAATTTGGAAATTACCGACGAGATTGCTGAAAGAGTTGGGGTTTGGATTGGCTCAGGTATTGGTGGAATGGAAACTCATGAAGAACAACATAAAAACTTCTTGGAAAAAGGCTACCGCCGTGTAAGTCCTTTTTATGTGCCAATGATGATTGCCGATATGGCTGCAGGGCAAGTATCGATTGCTTTAGGTGCAAAGGGTATTAATGCATGTACAACAACTGCATGTGCTTCAGGTGCTAACTCAATCGGTGATGCATTTAAGGTCATCCAGCGTGGGGATGCCGACGTTATGATAACAGGTGGAACAGAAGCTCCAATTACGAATATGTCATTTGCCGGTTTCTGTATGGCAAAAGCTTTATCTACAAATCCGGATCCTAAAACAGCAAGTCGTCCATTTGATTTAAATCGTGATGGTTTTGTTATGGGAGAAGGAGCAGGTATCGTTATTCTTGAATCATTAGATTCAGCATTAGCACGTGGTGCAAAGATTTATGCTGAACTTGTTGGTTATGGTGCTACTGGTGATGCTTACCACATAACTGCACCAGCACCAGGTGGTGAAGGCGGCGCAAGAGCAATGAAACAGGCATTACAGGATGCGGGTTTACAGCCGGAGGATATTAATTATATTAATGCACACGGTACAAGTACTGATTATAATGATAAATATGAAACAATGGCAATTAAAGAGGTATTCGGTGAACATGCTTATAAGTTAGCAGTAAGCTCAACGAAGTCAGTGACAGGTCACTTACTAGGGGCTGCTGGTGCTGTTGAAGCAATTTTTTCAGTAAAGGCGATTACCGATGGTATTCTTCCACCGACAATGAATCTTGAAACTCCAGACCCTGAATGTGACCTGGATTATGTTCCGAATCAGGCTAGAAAACAGGCAGTAAATGCTGTATTAAGCAGCTCACTTGGATTTGGCGGACATAATGTTTCATTAGTTTTCAAGAAATACGAATAAGAAAAAGCCACCCAGCTGGGTGGCTTTTCTAGTATATCTAGCTGCTTATCTTACATCTGAGGCAACTTCACTCATACTCATTTCATCATCATCTGAAACAACCTGTGGTTGTGTAGAAGAGAAAAAGTCTTCTAAAGCTTGTTTATTTTCTTCGCGGTCAATATCTAATACTGAACCTGCATGCGAATAGCTCTTGTTTTCAAATGTACCATCGACAGGTATACGAATCGTTTCAATCTCTTTAGGATTCATTAAGAAGTTTTTTCCTAAATCCAGTATTTTTCCAGTTCCTATATTTGTATCAATATAGGGTATAATCGTACCCATCATTTTCGGCAGTTTTGTAACTCCTTTAATGCTAATCAATTCATCTTTCACGGCTGCAATAACCTGCTGCTGTCTGCGAACCCTTCCAAAGTCACTTTCAGCATCATGACGGAAGCGAGCATATTCTAATAGATCTTCCCCATTAAGCTTTTGAAGGCCAGGCTGAAAATCGATATACAAACCGCCTGCACGGTCAGTGTATTTCATTCTCTTTTCTACATCAATTTCAACACCATTTGGTGATAAAACATCAACAACGTTGGCGAATCCATCGAAATTCACGATTGCATAATATTGGACATCAATTCCAAAGTTGTCTTTTATAGATTGGCGCACTAATTCGGCCCCGCCATAGTTATAGGCTTGGTTAATTTTATTATCTTTATGACCTGGAATTGAAACATAAGAATCCCTCATAATTGACGCAAGCTTAGCTGATCCAGTCTCCGGATCATACTGTGCTATCATGATTGTATCAGTTCGTCCTTCTGAAGACAGGGAGTCTACACCAAGGAGTAATACATTTATCTTTTCTAAATCTTCTACTCCTTTAAAAGTAGATTCATCTTCTTTATTCTTTTTACTTGAGCTAGGTAAATCGCCATCATTGGATGCGGAAATATAGCCTGTATAATATTGGAATACACCGTACCCGATCATCGCTATGAAAAATGTTAATAGAATAAGGCCGATTTTAAACGGACTTTTTTTTCTTCTTCTTTTAGACGTTCGTATTTGTTGCTCTATGTTTTTTCTACGCTCAATGCGCGAGGACATCCCGATGTTCACCTCTCCTTATATACACAACAATTAATTTAATCAAATGCGCCTTGGCGTATTTGTGCCCAGATTTTTTCGAGCTTGCCTCGAAAAACTACCTTTGAAAATACTCTCAGACTTATAGATTACTAGATTCGACACCTATTTACAATATTAACATAAAAGTTGTTTATTTTCTCCTACATATTTTTATTTGTGCTACATAAAAATGGTAAAAAGGACAAGCAAGAAGGGTGGAAGGGGTAATGATACTACTAGTTTATTGGGAATTGGATAAGTTATGATATTTAGGCTTTTTCTTTTTTTATTAGGATTTGGACTGGCAGTTGCAGGTGGGGTAACTGTTATTGCTTATATGAATGTCATGGCAATGGGACTGTCCTTTCTCGATTACTTATTATATATTAGTACGAGAATGGAGTGTTATCTCTTGATTATTGGTATTATGCTCATCACATTAAGCATTTATATACCTTTAAATGAAAAAAATAGAAAAAAATGAATTAATTGTTTTGACTGGAATAAATTACTCCTCATCTGACAATACTGTTTTTTAACAATGTGATGTGAAGTGAGGGGTAAAACATGTTGTATCTGCACGATGTTTGGGTGAATTGGTTTGAAGGAGAAGAGAATGGATATAATGTTTGTCATTTTCATGAATGGAGAAAAGAGGATACTGTTGAACTTTTAGACCAAACACCGCTGATCAAGGTAGAAACAGTATTATTCCATTATATTGAAAATGATTTATCAGATCTACCTCAGCAGCTTTTAGAGGATGTCTATCAAAAAAGCTTTATTCGCAAAAATCATGAACGGATTCAGCTAGACTATTGTTTTATCGTAACAGATGGAGTGGGAATTTTGGCGGTCGATACTTTGGGTTACCATATACCAATTAAAAAGAGTAGACTTATACCGAGACAAGAGCAGTTAGTGTACGATATGGTTGAGAGCCTGGAGCCTACGATTTATAATTTTGAAGATAGGACAAAGAAGGAGTATCATATCCTGTCCCCTTCCCCTAATTTAATGAAAGGGCTTACAAGAAAGGAACGTCAGTTAAAGCAGCTATTGTTTATGGCGCTGGATCAGCTACACTCAACCGGGAATCCAGCTGAAATTAGATATTGGTATACAGAATGGAACCCTACTAAATACCAAGAAATTCAAAAACAAAATTTCGAAGATGTCTGGAACAAATTATATGTTGAGACTAGTGTTGGCTGGACATTACGGCATGAGCATCTTTGTGAACGGCTTGTGAAAGGACAACCTTTTTTCGAAAAGCTGTGGGAATTAGAAAAAGGTACAAAAGTAAATTAGGGCTAGGACCTATCGCGTCCTAGCCTTTTTCGCTTTTCCATGTCTAGCTCCAGCGCCCAGCGACTCGTAAACTTCGCCCACCTCCCTACGATAAGTCAACATCGGCTTCTTCGTTCGCCGTGTTTCCTTTATCTCAGTCGATGTGCTCCAGTTTATTCGTCGCTGAACGGGCGCTTCCACTTTTCTTATTTTCTTGTTTTTCTTCCCAATCCCATCGCTTTTTCTACTTTTTTCAGCATTTTTGATGCTACAGCGTTAGCTTTTTCAGCCCCAAGGTCTAAATATTCATCAAGCTTTTCCGATTCAAGCAAATTATAATATATTTCTTGGATAGGTTTTAATGTATTAATAACGATCTCAGCTACGTCCGCTTTAAATTCTCCGTAGCCTTTGCCTTCATATTTCTTCTCTAAATCTTCAATAGACTGATTGGAGCAGATTGAATAAATCGTTAATAGGTTTGACACGCCGGCTTTGTTATCTTTATCAAACTTAATAATGCCTTCAGAGTCCGTTACGGCACTTTTAATTTTCTTTTCAATTTGTTTTTCGTCATCAAGCATAGATATAAAGGCTTTCGTATTTGGATCTGATTTACTCATTTTTTTCGTAGGATCCTGTAGTGACATGATTCTTGATCCTACCTTTGGAATACTTACCTCAGGTATTGTAAAGATTTCATTGTATTTCTTATTAATCCTTTCAGCTAAATCACGTGTTAATTCAAGGTGCTGCTTTTGATCTTCCCCTACTGGTACGATATCGGTTTTGTATAATAAAATGTCAGCTACCATTAAAGGCGGATAGGTTAACAACCCTGCAGAAACGGCATCCTTTCCTGCTGATTTATCCTTAAATTGCGTCATTCTTTCCAGTTCCCCAATGTAGCTTATACATTGCATAACCCAGCCTAGCTGTGCATGGGCTGGAACTTCAGACTGAATAAATAATGTTGACTTTAGAGGATCGATCCCAACAGCTATGTATAGTGCAGCGAGGCTGCGGATATTTTGTTGAAGTTGTTTTGGATCTTGAGGGACTGTTATTGCATGTTCGTCAACAATACAGAAATAACATTGATTGTTCTCCTGTAAATCAACGAAATGCTTCAACGCTCCAAGATAGTTTCCTAATGTGATTGTACCGCTAGGCTGAATGCCGGAAAAAATAATTGACATTTTTTATTCCTCCTTGAATTTTCAATATTTTTAGTATGAAATGAAACAAAAAGGTCCATTCGTCCCGCTATGGTAAGGGACGAATGGACCGTGGTGCCACCCTTGTTATTCTATGTAAGAATCACTTTAATACGCCGCATATGCTCAAAAGCCCATTCCATATTTTTTCACTGCTTGTTTCCACCAACCACAAGCTCTCTGTAAGTTGCCAAATATGTACTTTTCTTTCTCATTGCAATACCAATATTAATTTTTGAAATTTGAGTTTTATTATAGTAAACCCATCCATAAAAATCAAGCTATTATTTACAGAGTAATAGAATGAAATTGAAATTAAAAGGAAAGGCTACAAATAAAAGGAAAGGTTCATTTTGGAGGTTATTATGAAAGGTAAGTGGTTTTTATTGCTTATTTTATCACTTATATTTTCTATA
The DNA here is from genome assembly GCA_023457235.1 of Bacillota bacterium. GTDB lineage: Bacteria > Bacillota > Bacilli > Bacillales > Bacillaceae_J > Schinkia. The sequence continues at coordinate 3,088 of JAEWMK010000167.1, read as the reverse complement.
TCGTTGTCTGCCTGTGGGTTTAAGGACAATGAAAGAACAAGAACATCAAGTACAGGTCAGATTCTTAATCTTTTAGAGGCTGCTGAATTGCCAACGATGGATACGACACAGGCAGATGATAGTGCATCGTTTTCGGCAATGAATCAAGTTTTCGAAGGATTATTTCGCTTAGGTCCGGATAACACACCAGTACCAGGAGTCGCAAAAGAAGTAATAAAAAGTGAACAGGGCCATGTCCTTACGTTTATCCTAAATGAAGATGCTAATTGGAGTGATGGCTCTAAGGTTACGGCCCATGACTTTATCTATGCTTGGAAAAAGGCGTTAACACCTGAGACACTTTCTCCTTATGCCTATTTAATGAAACCAATAAAAAATGCAGAGGCGATTATGACTGAAGGGGATCCTCTATTTGGAAGGATTGAGGAATTAGGAGTGAAGGCCCCTGATAATAAGACATTAGAAGTGACACTAGACATTCCTGTACCATACTTCATTAGCTTAACATCATTCCCAACATTTTTTCCGCAAAAACAAGAATATGTAGAAGAAAAAGGATCGGATTATGCTCTTTATGCAGATAAAATGCTTTATAACGGCCCTTTTTTAATGTTCAATTGGAGTACAAGTGGATGGACTTTTAAGAAAAATCCAGAGTATTGGGATAAGGCCACCGTTAAATTAGACCAAATAAATTATCGAGTTATTAAAGATTCTTCAGCGGAAACAAATTTATTTGAAACAGGTCAGGCTGATCGTGCGGGCTTAAGTGCGGAATTAGTGGAACTTTATAAAGATCATCCTGATTTCTTGACTTATAGCGAACCAACGATGTGGTACTTAAAGTTCAATGTTGATCGAGTTCCGCTTAAACAGCGAAAAGCAATTCAAAGAGCAATCAATAAAGAGGCATTTGTCACCAATTTATTAAATAACGGTTCCTTGCCTGCTGATTATTTCTTTCCTGCTGGATTTGTTAAACATCCAACAACAGGCGAGGATTTCCGAAACAAACATGGGAATATCGTTTCTTATAATGTCGAGGAGGCAAAACATTATTGGCAGGAAGCCGGTTCCCCAACGGTGACATGGGAATTATTAATAAATGATCGCGATGAAATGAAAATGATCGCAGAGTATATTAAAAATCAATTAGAAACAACCCTGCCCGGTCTAACCATTAATATTAATGTTCAACCATTCAAACAACGCTTAGCCCTTGATGATGCGATCGATTATGATATTCAGTTTTGGGGCTGGGGGCCTGACTATCAAGACCCACTCACATTTATGGATCTATGGGTCACAAATGGCGGTAATAATAAAACAAATTACGCTAGTCCGGTCTATGACAACATAATTCGGGAGGCTACGAACAATCTTGATGATTTAAGTGCACGCTTTGAAAGCCTTCAAGATGCTGAAGTCATTCTTCTCAAAGAGGATGCTGTGATAGCACCATTATACCAACGTGGACGGGCATTGTTGCAAAAACACTATGTTAAAGGTTTAGTTGTACATCCTTTTGGCCCGGACTATAGCTTTAAATGGGCGTATATCGAAAACAAAGATTTTTAGAACATGCGGCGTGGAGGGTGTTAAAGTGGTACGTTATCTACTTGGACGATTCTCGTATATGCTTATAACTTTTTTAATAATCGCAACCCTTACCTTTTTTCTTATGCAAACATTGCCGGGTACACCATTCAATGACGAAAAGTTGACAGAAGCTCAAATAGAATTAATGAATCAACGTTATGGGTTAGACAAGCCCGTCGTTGTTCAGTATGTCATTTATATAAGGAATTTATTTCAAGGGGACCTCGGTGTCTCTTTTCAATTTGACGGACGACCGGTAGCGAAAATTATTGGAGAACGAATTCCCGTCTCCGCCTTTTTGGGCGGTCAGGCTTTACTATTCGGGACATTAATCGGATTAGTTTTAGGGATCCTTTCTGCTCTTCGCCATAATACGATGATCGATTATGGAGCGATGGTTATTGCAGTAATCGGGTTATCAATACCATCCTTTGTTTTTGCTGGTTTATTGCAGTATTGGGTAAGTGTTAAGTGGAAGTTGCTCCCTGCAGCATTTTGGGAAAGTTATGAATATACAATCCTTCCTACCATTTCGCTATCCGTCTTTGTTATCGCCCAAGTGGCTCGGTTTACGAGAACGGAGATGCTTGAAGTTCTTGGACAGGATTATATTTTTACTGCTAAAGCAAAGGGTATAAGTCAAGTCGTGATTGTTTTTAAACATACAATTCGAAATGCAATAATTCCAGTCATAACAATCCTAGGACCACTTGCTGTGAATATTATGCCAGGGTCTTTAGTGATCGAAAAAATATTCGGTGTGCCAGGTCTTGGAGAACAATTTGTACTATCGATTATGACCAATGATTATCCAGTCATTATGGGGACAACATTATTTTACGCCGCATTGTTTATCGTGATTGTCTTTATTGTTGATGTGCTGTATTGTCTGATTGACCCAAGAATTCGCATAGCTGGAGGTAATCGGGAGTAATGAGGGAGGATAATTACATCATACAGAAGGAAATGTTCCAACCGGCGAAAATTGAATCAAGCTATAAAGAAACGATTATACGGGAAAGCCTCACGTTTTGGCAGGATGCATGGCTCAGATTGCGAAAAAACAAAGGTGCTTTTGCTGGGTTAATTATCATTTGCTCGATTATCTGTTTAGCGATCGTTGGTCCTTTTTTAAGTCCTTAATCGTACGATGAACAAGATTTGTCACGCGCCAACTTGCCTCCGAAAGTCCCGTTATTAGAAAAAGTTCCCTTTATTGGTTTCAGTGGCTATGATATTCGTGGAATAGATCAATACGAGAAAAAAGGCATAAATGACTATTATTGGTTTGGTACAGATCACTTAGGTCGTGACCTTTGGACGAGAACATGGCAAGGCACACGGATTTCACTTTATATTGCTTTTTTAGCTGCTGCCATTGATTTTATTATCGGTGTTGCCTACGGTGGTATTTCCGCTTTTTATGGCGGTCGCGTCGATATTATCATGCAGCGCATTATCGAAGTACTGGTTGGGATTCCCCATTTAA
>JAEWMK010000166.1 GCA_023457235.1 Bacillota bacterium | reverse complement strand
GGATAAGGTAAAAGAAGTAGCAAAATACGTTACAAAATCAGTAGAAGACGACGGGATTGTTCATGGTCTCAAAATGGTCGGTTTATTGTAGACGACTAAAGGTTAAGATAAATTATATCTAAAAGAAGAGGAATGAATAACGATGAATAATCTTACTAAATTTAAAATTCTAAAACCAGCAAGCGAAGTGTTTGAAGCGTTCGTTGACCCAGCCAAAATCAGCAATTTTTGGTTCTCCCATAGCTCTGAAAGATGGGAAGAGGGTAAGACGATTACATTGAAATATGAAGAATATAACGCGGAGTTAGACATTGATATTAAAGAAATCGAGAAAAATAAAAAAATCGTGTTTCAGTGGGGGGGAGATGAAGAAGGGCATACCATCACAATTACACTAAAAGAGTTAGAGCCTCATAGTACAATCATTGAAGTCCTGGAAGAAGGCTTTAATGAAAGTGACGATGATTTTGTAAACCAGTTGATTGACAATAAAGAGGGCTGGGTCTTTATGTTGACTTCTCTGAAGGCTTACTTGGAATTTGGCGTTAATAAACTTCGAGGTGGGTTAGTGAAGGATTGAAAGAGAAGGTAAAGCAAAAGCTGCTTGTTTAAAAAATCTTTACAAGCAGCTTTTTAAAATTAGCGTGACTTTGGTTGGTTATAGCCACGACCACCAACGGGTTGCAGCTGCTCCAACCATTTTTCTTCAAGTTCACCTAAAGCTTCTTTTTCATTGAAATAGGGGTCTTCCTCGTTCTTTTTTAGTTTTTCTAAAATCTCAATCGTGAAGGCTTCTTGTCCAAGTTGATTCCAGTCTTCCTGTAGTTCTTTATTTCTATGTCCATTATTTTGAAGCATGAACTTAACACCGTTTAATGTTTTTAAATTAGGGGTGCTACCGATAAAAATCTTTCCATTTTTCGTATTTTTAATTTGAAAAACCCCGGCCTCTACCGTTGTTTCTTTATATTGCTGTTTTAATTCTTTTTTGCGATCCATCTTGTCTGCCTACTTTCATTGATTATTTCTTCAGCCAATATTGGCTGCCATCCGATTTCCGATCTATAAATCCGTATTCGATTAAATATCTTCTAATTAAAACATAGTCGTTATATGCACTTTTTAAAATTTCATTAAGTTCCTTTTCATCATAAATATGGTCAACCTCTAATCTTTTTACGATTTCTCGAAGGACTACGAGCCTCTGTTTTTCCTTTGGCGGAAATTTAACTAAGGACTGGTCGGTTCCTTCGGGAAAGTATTTTTGGATTATTTTTTCTTGTTCTTCTTTCGTAACATTGTATCTATCATCAACCATTCTCGCTGTCTTATGAACAGGTAGAAACGCTGGGGCGTACTCATCTTTCTCTTTTAATAATTCCATCATCGCTAAAAAAGTTTTCGCTTGTCGTTCTTTTTCCTTTAAGGCAAATCGATGATGACGAATGGTTGAAGTACTGCCAATACCAAGTTCCTGCTGGATTTCCGAATCATTTTTTCCTTGATAAAAAAGGCGGAGCAGGCTTTTCTGATGGTCGGTAAGGCCGGTAAGCTTCTTATCCATTCCGATTAAATAATCAAATACAGATCCATGGGTGTTCTCGATATGAATCCACATGAACCTTTCTGCCTCGAAAAACCTATTTTCATAAGGATAGACAATACCCTTTTCAACTGTCTCCCCACATAGTAGGCAAACAAAAGCTTCCTTTTCTTGAACATACCCTCGTTTTAATTCATCAAGAGAGGCATTCCAAAAAATATCTGCTATTTCCATTTTACAAACACATCCTGTCGAAGTTCACTTATAACTAAACGAAGTATAAAAATGTTTGGTTAATAATAAACATAATAATGTGCTGTTTGGTTTATGTCAATAAAAATTAAACGATGTGCAAATTTATTTGCATATCTCTAAATGATTCTAATAATTGTTTGCTTTGTAAATAAAAAAACCTGCAAGTTGTTTTTCAACATTCCTGCAGGTCTTGTAAACTGATTCGTATTATTTGTACTAGTCTTTTAGTCTCTTTGCTTTTTTCGCCGATTCTCTTAAAAGGTATTCGATATGCGTATTGACACTCCGGAGTTCATCTTGTGCCCACTTTTCCAGAACTTCATATAATTTGGGATCGATTCGAAGCGGGAATTGTTTCTTTTTAGCCATAGATATCAGTCCGCTTAATTATATAGTGATCCGGTGTTAATAATCGGTTGGGCACCTCGGTCGGAGACGATTGCGACCATTAAGTTGTTAGCCATGACTGCCTTACGTTCCTCGTCCAGTTCAAAGTCTTTTTCTAGTTTCTCAATGGCGGACTGAACCATGCCAATTGCACCTTCGACAATCTTTTCACGAGCGTCAATGATGGCAGCAGCTTGTTGGCGTTGCAGCATCGCAGAAGCAATTTCAGGTGCGTAGGCAAGATGTGTAAATCGTGCTTCAATTACCTCAACTCCAGCAGCCTTTAAGCGATCCTGAAGTTCTTCTAAAAGTTCTTTCGCTACTTTTTCTGAATTACCTCGCAAAGAATCCACGTCTTCGCGGGCAGTATCGTATGGATAGCGGCTAGCAATATGACGAAGTGCTGACTCACTTTGTGTTTCCACAAATTCTTTATAGCTATTTACTTCAAACGCTGCCTTTGCTGTATCTAATATTTTATAAACAATAACAGCAGCAATTTCAATTGGATTACCGTCTACATCGTTTACCTTAATTTTAGGACTGTTAAAGTTAAACACCTTTACACTAATCACTTGTGTCGTGATCAATGGAGTAGTCCACCATAAGCCACTTTCTCTTAAGGTTCCTAAATACTTACCAAAAAATAATACAACCTTTGCATCATTCGGCTTTACTAGGACAATACCTGTGCTCATGATAACAGCAGAAAGTACTAATAGACCACCAAGAAAAACCATACCGATGCTAAAAAAATCGCTTTGTATTTCACGAATGATAAGGAAAACTCCCACGGCCAATGCCGTTAAAATTACTAATACCCCAACGAAACCGTTTGTGCCAGATGCTTTTTTCTCAACCATAAAAAGTAACCTCCTTTGAAATTAAAATGATACTAAAGTGATATCACTATTATACCATGATTGTATTAAAAAATAATACAGAAAAGTAGGTTGTAGTATTTTCCAATAATGTGATTATTGTAGGGTTATTTGGAAACCATAAAAAGGTAGTAATTATTCGTTGAGGTGAGACTATATATGGTAACAAGAAGGCATACATTATTTAATCTGGCAATAATATTAATCCCATGGTTATCATTGGTATTTCTCGGAAAGAACAATTTCAAGCGTTTTTCTATGTCTGGCATTTTCATTGTTATTTTTGAAATCATTAATCATATGTATGGACACAAACGGAAGTGGTGGAGGTTTTATGAAAAAAAACAATCATTTTTAAGGGATGAGCTACCATTTAGTATTGGCCCATACATGCCCCTTTCCATGTGGTTGCTTAAAATCTCTTATGGAAACTTCAAAAAGTTTGTAATGCTGAATGTCATTGTTGATGGGCTCTTTGCTTTTCTGGTCATGGATATTCTAAAAAAGATAAATATCATTCGACTAAATCGTTTAAATCATGTTCAATTTTTTGTATACATACACTATAAAGCCTATTTGCTATATGGGGTTCAGTATTTGGTTGAGAAAGTAAAGGAATCAAGATAGCACATTTTTTGGATAGCGATTAAGCTATCTTTTTTCATAGTGACAATTTATGACGTAAGAGTTGCGGAAAAAGGGGGGATTTCTTGCCTAGGTTCGTTTTATATTTTAATGAAATTGATAAGGATTCGCTGACCTTTGTCGGAGGGAAGGGAGCAAACCTTGGGGAAATGACAAAAGCGGGATTCCCTGTTCCGCAAGGCTTTTGCGTTACAACCTCTGCATTTCAGGCGTTTACCTGGACAAGCGATAAGATGGAACACTTCTTTACCCATCTTGATCAAGTAAGTGCAGATAATTTAGATGAAATCCGTGTGTTAGGGGAACAAATTCGAACCCATTTAGAGAATTTAGCCATACCCCATGAAGTTGAAAAAGAGATTGTGGAAGCATGGGAACAGAATGGTAAAGAAAAAGCTTATGCAGTGCGGTCCAGTGCAACAGCCGAAGATTTACCAGGTGCTTCGTTTGCAGGTCAACAAGAAACATATTTAAATATACTTGGGCAAGACCAACTTCTTGATTCTATTCGCCGTTGCTGGGCTTCATTGTATACAGATCGAGCGATTACTTATCGTGCTAAAAACGGATTTGACCATAGACAAGTTTTTCTGTCAGTGGTTGTACAAGAAATGGTTTTTCCAGATGTATCAGGAATCATGTTCACCGCTGACCCTATTTCTGGTAATCGGGAGGTTACATCCATCGATGCTAGTTTTGGACTTGGAGAAGCATTGGTATCAGGACTTGTTTCCGCGGACCTTTATCAAGTACGGGGTGGTCAAATCATCCAAAAGAAAATTTCAAAAAAGAAAATTGCCATTTATCCAATTCCTGAAGGTGTAACGATTACAAAGGATTTGGCTCTTAACCAACAACAAGCTCAAGCTTTACCTGATGAACGAATAATGGAACTAGCGGAACTTGGAAAGAAAATTGAAAAACACTACGGAACCGAACAAGACATTGAATGGTGCCTTGCAAACGGTAAATTTTATATCTTCCAAAGCCGCCCTATTACATCTCTCTATCCCGTCCCGAAGTTTGTAGACGGCAGGCTGCACATATTGGTTTCAGGCGGACATATTCAGATGATGACTGATGCGATGAAACCGATGGC
>JAEWMK010000165.1 GCA_023457235.1 Bacillota bacterium | reverse complement strand
TCGTTACAAATACTAAAAAAATAGCTGAATCAATTGAGGAAATTAAGCCGATTAAAGATGATCTTTATACGCCTAAAATTGAAGGGGCAGACGAAGAAGTACGGGAAATGAGTTACAGTCGGGCTCGTTTAATCTACGGGGAAAACCTGCCGGAAATTATCGAAGCCAGACTTGAAAAAGAATTAAAGAGTATCATCGGTCACGGTTTTGCCGTTATCTATTTGATTTCCCATAAGCTCGTTAAAAAGTCGCTAAATGATGGATATCTAGTAGGTTCGCGTGGGTCTGTAGGTTCTTCATTTGTAGCGACAATGACTGAAATTACTGAAGTTAATCCATTGCCACCCCATTATGTATGTCCAGATTGCAAGCATTCGGAGTTTTTTAATGATGGTTCTGTTGGTTCCGGTTTTGACTTGCCTGATAAAAATTGTCCGGAATGTGGTGCAGAATATAAAAAAGATGGGCATGATATTCCGTTTGAAACGTTCTTAGGCTTTAAAGGTGATAAAGTACCAGATATTGATTTGAATTACTCAGGTGAATATCAGCCGCGAGCTCATAACTACACAAAGGTATTATTCGGTGAAGATTATGTCTATCGTGCCGGTACCATTGGTACAGTTGCCGATAAAACGGCTTTTGGTTATGTGAAAGGCTATGCTTCTGACCATAATTTAACATTTAGAAACGCCGAGGTAGAACGACTTGCCACCGGTTGTACAGGAGTAAAAAGGACAACAGGGCAGCATCCGGGTGGAATTATCGTTATTCCAGATTATATGGATGTATACGACTTTACACCGATCCAATATCCGGCTGATGATGTTGATGCAGATTGGAAAACAACCCATTTTGATTTCCACTCGATCCATGATAATGTATTGAAGCTGGATATACTTGGACACGACGATCCGACGGTGATTCGGATGCTCCAGGATCTAAGCGGGATTGACCCAAAAACAATTCCAACCGATGATCCGGAAGTGATGAAAATTTTCTCCGGACCGGAATCCATTGGGGTTACCGAGGAACAAATTATGTGTAAAACAGGTACATTAGGGATACCGGAATTTGGTACAAAGTTTGTTAGACAGATGCTTGAGGATACAAAACCAAGCACTTTCTCAGAGCTCGTACAGATTTCTGGTTTATCTCATGGAACGGATGTATGGTTAAATAATGCAAACGAGCTTATTCAAAACGGGACTTGTACGTTAAGTGAAGTAATCGGGTGCCGGGATGATATCATGGTTTATTTAATTTACAAGGGGCTTGATCCATCATTGGCATTTAAAATTATGGAGTCCGTTCGTAAGGGAAAAGGCTTAACAGATGAATTTATCGAAGAAATGAGAAACAATAACGTTCCTCTTTGGTACATTGAATCATGTAAAAAAATTAAATATATGTTCCCGAAGGCCCATGCGGCTGCCTATGTTCTTATGGCTGTACGGATAGCCTACTTTAAAGTTCATTTTCCAATTCTCTTTTATGCAGCTTACTTTACGGTTCGTGCTGATGACTTTGATGTCGAAGCGATGGTGAAAGGAAGTAATGCCATACGTAGTAAAATAGAAGAAATCAATGCAAAAGGACTAGAGGCCTCAACAAAAGAGAAAAACTTACAGACAGTTTTAGAATTGGCTCTAGAAATGTGTGAGCGCGGGTTCTCTTTCCAAAAAATCGATTTATATCGTTCAAGTGCAGCGGAGTTTATTGTTGATGGCAATACATTAATTCCACCATTCAACTCTATTCCTGGTTTAGGTACAAATGCTGCTATTAATATTGTAAAAGCACGGGAAAATGGTGAGTTTTTATCCAAAGAAGATTTGCAGCAGCGAAGTAAAATATCAAAAACAGTTCTGGAATATCTGGAAAACCAGGGTTGCTTGCAAGGATTACCTGACCAAAACCAGCTGTCCCTATTCTAGTCAATGTCTAGCTACAGCACCCAACGACTAGTGAACTTCGCCCACCTCCCTACGATAAGTCAACATCGACGCTCAGCGTCGTGTTTCCTTTATCTCGAGACCGATGTGCTCCAGTCCTTACGTCGCTAACCGGGTGCTTTCGCTTTTCGCTTGTTGCATAAAATTCGATAATATGGTATATTTTTATCGATGATACGAAAAATATTGGTAAATGTTAAAGAGTGGGCTAAAACCCACTCTTTCGTTTTCAACTTACTTCTTTAGCATTGATAGCATAAATTTTTCTATTTATCCCTGCTTTAACAAAGCAGGGAATTTTATATCAATTAGTTAGACATCTCTTATTTGACGCATTTGATGAAGTAAGGAGGTTTAATATGAGTAAAAAAGTAACAGAAGTCACGGAAGAACTTGTTCTCCCAATACTTTCTGAGATGAATTTAGAACTGGTTGATATTGAGTTTGTAAAGGAAGGTAAGAACTGGTACTTACGCGTTTTCATTGATTCGGAAAAAGGAATTGATATTGAGGACTGTGGTAAGGTAAGCGAAAAATTAAGTGAACAGCTGGATGAAAAAGACCCTGTTACATATCCTTATTTTTTGGAAGTGTCTTCACCTGGAGCTGAACGGCCGCTAAAAAAATCTGATGATATTAAGAAAGCAATAGGAAAACAAGTTCATATTAAAACATATGAACCAATAGAATCAGAAAAGGTTTTCGAAGGGAAGTTAATCGACTTTGATGGGGAAACCTTAAAAGTAGAAGTTTTAATTAAAACAAGAAAAAAACAATTCGATATTCCTTACAATAAAGTTGCTAGCGCACGGCTGGCTGTTACCTTCCATTAAGGTTGACTATTTTAAAGGGGAGAAAACAATGAGTAGTGAATTATTAGATGCTTTAACCTTGCTCGAAAAGGAAAAAGGCATCAGTAAAAATATTCTTTTAGAGGCGATTGAAGCGGCCTTAATTTCAGCTTACAAACGAAATTTTAATTCAGCACAAAATGTTCGTGTTGATGTAAACCCTGAAACAGGAACAATGCGTGTCTTTGCCAGAAAAGAAGTTGTTGAAGAAGTGTTTGATCCGAGATTAGAAATCTCGCATGAAGAAGCTAAAAAGCTAAATCCTAATTATGAAATTGAAGATGTTGTCGAAATTGAAGTTACACCTAAAGATTTTGGCCGGATTGCAGCACAAACGGCGAAACAGGTTGTTACTCAGCGTGTTCGTGAGGCTGAAAGAGGTGTCATCTATTCTGAGTATATTGACCGGGAAGAAGATATTATGACTGGAATCGTTCAAAGACAAGACTCCAGATTTATCTACGTTAACCTAGGAAAAATTGAAGCTCTTCTGCCAGTAAGTGAACAAATGCCAAATGAAACGTACAAACCACATGACCGAATTAAGGTCTTTATTACAAAGGTTGAAAAAACAACAAAAG
>JAEWMK010000164.1 GCA_023457235.1 Bacillota bacterium | reverse complement strand
ACCCTGGATAATCCTGCAACCACGTTAATTAAAGAAGATGGTGAAAATGGGAAACAGAGCATTAAGAAGATAAAACCAAAACCATGACGTTCAATCCAGTTCATTAATTTTTTTACCTTTTGATGTTTCGTTAAAAAGTTAAAAAACCTTTGCCTTCCTAACCGCCGAATGACGAAAAATACGATAAGTGCTCCAAGGGTTGCTCCAATCCACGAAATAATAAACCCTTTCCATAATCCAAAGGCGGCGGCATTAGCCATCACAAATAGGACTAAAGGGAATATCGGAAATATTGCTTCAATCATCGGTAGCAGAATGCCGGGTATAGGACCAAGATCTGCGTATTCTTCGAGCAACATCAATATATTTTCCATCGTAAAAAATTCTTTAAAAGACTTAAAGTCCATTTAACGTTATCCCTTTCAAACAGTTAATATGTTTATACTATCCCCTAGGAAAAGTTTACTACACAGGGTTTATTTTTCCCAGAAAGAAGTAAGGGACTAGCGAAAATATAATTTAATTTACTATTACTCATCTTTGTAGTCATGAGGTTTGGATGGTTGGTTTTTTTGTTTATTATAAGAAATTCTTTTTGAAAGGAGGAATCTGTATTGGGCTGTTCTATTTAGTTGGTTCTCGAAAGACCCTTTGGAAACATCTAAAATAATCGATTTATTATTAGTAAATGTCACAATTGTTTTTTCAGGACCAGCGGATTGGTATTCTAAAATGTACGAGTGCGATAGCCAAGCGCATGTATCTTTATAGGGAGATATTGTAGGAAACATATAGATTTCATTCGTTGGATCAACAGCAATAGGGACTTTATATGTAATACCGGTAAGCTCACGTGCACCTTCTTGCCGACCTTTTAAGCTACTTCCAAAATACTTGCAGCTTCTATCCATGACCATAGACGGTTTCATTTTAACCAAAAATTCATCCTCGACTTCTATGACCCGAGTATAAGCCGGCATTTCTTTGCTAATTTTTTCACCGACAATTGCCATTGTATATGGATTTACCTCAAAATCCGAAATAGCTAATACCTTTTTGCTTCTTCTCATAAAGCCACCTCTTTAGATAAATTTTATTTTTCTAAAAAATCCATAAAACCTGTGATGACAATGTTTGACAAAATCTGTACTATTTTCTATATTATCACAAAGACTACAGTTTTTATATAATGTTTTTAAATTTTCAAAAAATTTTAAGTGAAAATAAAAGGAGCCTAATGCTCCTCTTTATAAATTGTTAAATTGTTGTTTAATTTCTTCTTCAGCTATATACTCATTCGCTTGTTCGACAATTCGATGCTCATTCACAGATTCACCGGAAATATAATCCTTTCCTGAAGGGTCCGTAATGTCTGTATCAACTCCAAGGCTGATTCCTGATGTTAAGATTGTATCGGACGTAACCTCAGGTTCAACTAAATTATCACGCTTTTTATTAGACTTATAATTCATGAAAAAACACCTCCAATACTATTGTGTTCAAAAATACAAAAATCAATAAATAAAGGGAGTTGAAATGATGTTTAAATGGGGAAAAAATAAAAAAAATCAAGAAAACTATAATGACACTTATAATTTTGATATTGAATCTGTAAAAAAAGCAGTCCGTGAATTCGCTGATCAAGCCCCCAAAGGCGTAACAACAAGGACTTTAGTAAAGGATGATCATTCCATTGACTTCGATTTATTAAAGCCTTACCTCAAAGGGATTCCTGAACAAAAATTTTACATGTCGAAGGAAACCTATGAAATTTTTGAAGAAAAAGATAAAATAATACCGTTTTACTTGGATATGATTCAATTCGCTGTTGATCAATACGTTAATATGTATAAAAAAATCCCAATAACACCAGGTGATCCGTATAGAAAGGTTAGTTATTTGTTATTAGAAAAAAGTAATTTAATTCATGAAAGACCGAATATAGATTTTTATATTACTAATGATGAATATTTGATTACACATATAAAGCCTAAATAATAGGCTTTTTATTTTTCACTTTGTAAATTTAATTTTCTGAAAAGTTAGAAAAAAACCTTGAAAAATCACCTCTACACTACTATAATAATAAAAAGAGCATCAGGGGTGATGATATGATGGAGAACAGAAAGTCATACGCTGATCAAAAGAAAGGTAATGGTTTAGACTTATCCCAAAATGAAGGTAACTATGTCCTCGATGTTTATATCCAAATGATTATTGACGAAGCCCTATTTAATTACCAGAAAGATTTATTACAAAAACAAATCGACGATGCTTTAGACTTAAATGATCAAATTCAATTTTATCTATTGACGGAACAGTATAAAAAATTAAACGTATTTCAAACGTAAAAGCAAGCATTAAGCTTCCTTTTCGTTTAATAGATAAAAAAAAGCTGTATCAATCCTGTTATACACAGGTGATACAGCATCTATATATTATGTTCAGGAGAATGAACGTAAATTACTTAATGAATTGAGCTTCTTCAGTTGAACCTTTCATGGCTGTCGTTGAAGATTGACCGCCAGAAACGATTTGCGAAACTTCATCAAAGTAGCCAGTTCCTACTTCACGTTGGTGCTTAGTAGCTGTGTACCCTTGAGCCTCTGCAGCAAATTCTGCTTGTTGTAATTCAGAATATGCACCCATACCGCGTGTTTTGTAGCCTTGAGCTAATTGGAACATGCTGTAGTTAAGAGCATGGAAACCTGCTAATGTAACGAATTGGAACTTATATCCCATTTTAGCGATTTCTCTTTGGAAGTTTTCAATTGTTTCATCATCAAGCTTAGACTTCCAGTTGAATGATGGTGAGCAGTTATAAGCAAGCATTTTGCCAGGGAACTTAGCATGAATAGCATCAGCAAATTGTTTAGCTTGCTCAAGATCTGGTGTAGATGTTTCACACCAAATTAAATCTGCATATGGTGCAAAAGCTAATCCACGAGAAATTGCTTGTTCAATACCTGGTCTAGTACGATAGAAACCTTCTGGTGTTCTTTCGCCTGTCAAGAATGGCTTATCGTTATCATCAATATCGCTTGTAATCATATCTGCTGCGTCAGCATCTGTACGAGCAACTAATACTGTAGGAACTCCCATTACGTCAGCCGCTAAACGAGCAGAAACTAAGTTTCTAACTGCTGTTTGAGTTGGCAACAATACTTTACCACCCAAGTGACCGCATTTCTTTTCAGAAGATAATTGGTCTTCAAAGTGTACGCCAGAAGCACCAGCCTCAATCATACCTTTCATAAGTTCAAATACGTTAAGTGCTCCGCCAAAACCAGCTTCAGCATCAGCAACAATTGGGGCAAACCAATAAGTGTCACCTTTACCTTCAGTTGATTGAATTTGATCCGCACGTTGTAACGCTTGATTAATACGTTTTACTACTGCTGGTACAGAGTTTGCAGGATATAAGCTTTGGTCAGGATACATATGACCAGAAAGGTTTGCATCTGCGGCAACCTGCCATCCACTTAGGTAGATTGCTTTAAGACCAGCTTTTACTTGTTGCACTGCCTGGTTTCCAGTCAAAGCGCCAAGTGCATTGATGAAATCTTCTTCATTCAATAATTTCCATAATCTCTCAGAACCAACTTTTGCTAATGTATGTTCAATGTCGATTGATCCACGAAGACGAATTACATCCTCTGCAGAATAAGGTCTTTCAATACCTTTCCAACGACTATCCAATTCCCAACTTTCTTCTAACTTTGCAATTCTTTCTTGATTTGTCATCCCCATTTTCCCCTCTCTAAAAATATACTTTTTTTATCAAATACCCTTTTTCCGTACTATAAGCCCCCTGTGTTTAACGAATTAATCGTCAAACATTCCCCCAATATTTGAGTGATTTTCACTCCTTCCAATTTGCTATGTTCATTGGTGTTTTATTGTTATACTACACTGTTGTTTGTTTCTGTTTGTATTATATAACAGCGATTTCAAAAAAGAAACCCCTTTTTGCAAAATTTTTTAACTTTTTGCAAAAAGGGGCTTTTTATTAGTTAATTTGTCTTATTCACTTCGTAATTTTCTAAGAAATTTAACCGTTCTAACATCGTTGGGTGCCCATAGCGAAGCCATTTTACAATTGCCGGTGGATTAACCTCGCTTAAACCTGCAATCGTTAATTTCTGAAATCCACTTATAGCCGCCGCTTTGTCCATTGTCATTTCGATTGCATACTTATCAGCCGAATGCTCTAATGATCTGGAAAATGCATTACTAATTGGACTCTGTACAAATGTAAGCATTGAAATGATTAATAATAACAAGGGAAGACTTGCAACATCATTAATACCTTTAATCGATAGCGGATGCCCAAATCTTTTAATTGCCCAATCGAGAATCTTTGATGCTATAAACAAACCGATAAAGGAAATAATCAAATAGGCTGCCATCCCTATGTAAATATGTTTCTTCACATAATGGGCCATTTCATGCGCCATCACGAACAGTACTTCATTATCATTAAGTTTATTTAAAGTTGTATCCCATAATACGATTCGTGAATTCGAGCCAATACCAGTTACATAAGCATTTATGGCATTTGTTTTTTCGGACATATTGACTTCGTAGACATGCTCAGCCGGTATATCTGCCGTACTTGCCAGATGTAAGATTTTTTCCTCTAATTCTTTATCTTTTAATGGGTAAAAATCATTATAAAGCGGATCAATAATAACAGGCTGAACAAACATTAAAAAGACCGTGAACGGAACGGAAATAACCCAGGCATAGATCCACCATCGTTTGTTGAATTTTTTGATTAAGGTATACACAACGATTGCTAAACCCACCATAAACAAATAATCAATCCAAAAATCAATAAACTGATCTTTCATCCAAATTGCAAAGGTGGAGGTTGTTATCCCGTAAGACTTGGAAAGTTCGTATGAAATATAATCAATTGGGAACATAATTATGAAGGTAAAAATTGATAACCAAAATACATAAATTCCTTTTTGAAATAATGATATCTTTGTTACGGATTCTGACCAATTACGAAAACGCACGGAAAATCCCACAGCTAAGATTGTTAGGAAAAGCAACCAATCAAAAGGTGTCAATAAAAAGAAGATGATATGCCTAATTTTCGAGTATTCATACGTCAATTCCAATTGCCTATCATTCATAAACGTTGTTGGATCTGCGGCCGAACCTTGGTAGCCAATTGGCAAGTTAGATGAATCTGCAATTAAAAGGAAATATGAAATAACGATAGCGGCATATATCCCATAAATAAGAAAAAGTCCTTTTAAAAATTTCTTCAACCACATTTCTCCCCTTTCTCAAATCATATACACCTTGGCGTATATGCGCCCAGATTTTTTCGAGCGCGCTCGAAAAACTACCTTCGAAAATCGCAAGGCTCGCCGGAGGCTTAACTTTATTCAGATGAATAAAGTTAAAATAATTGTGTACAAACTGTCTATATCTTTATTTTAGTTAGTATGAACCCAATTAGAACAGATATTTATGATGAAAAAACTATTAATAAACATTTTAAACATGTTCATAGAATATTCACGTATTTTCCACAGCATTTCCTGTTTTTTTTAAAATCGTATAGTATCATAGAATCATTGGGATAAATTTTTTAGACGAGGTGTTTTATTTTGAAAAAAATATATATATGGTTTATTACCTTATCCGTAATAGGAATTTCAGCAGGTATTCTTTATTTAACTGTCATTCGACCAGGAAGTGTTGAACTTCCGGAGGATGTTGTCATGGAGTCTGCATTCGGAGGAGAGTATTCCTTCGCTGAATTACCTCCGAAAATTCGCTTAATTGAATTTATGTACGTAAACTGTCCGGATGTTTGCCCTACTACTTCATTAAGAATGAATTTATTAAAAAAGAAATTAGAAGAAGATGGAGTTTTCCGTGATAAGGTTGAATTTATTTCAATCACCATTGACCCAAAACGGGATACAGCTGAAAAATTAGCTCTATATGCAGAACGATTTAATGTAACTGACGACAGCACCGGCTGGCACTTTTTAAGAGGAACCGATGAAGATACCCGTAAAATCGCGAATGCTTTTCAGTTTATGTACAGGGACCCTGGGAACGGCAACTATGTCCATACAACGTTTACGTATATGCTAGACCAAAATAACAAACTAGTAGAATCATTGCCAATGGGTGAAGGTTTCGATAGTGATAGAATATATAAGAGAATTAAGAATGAACTTGATTAAGCAGAAAAGCGGAAGCGCCCGTTTAGCGACGATAGGACTGGAGCACATCGGTCTCGAGATAAAGGATATCCGGCGATGAGCGTAGCGATTCATCTCCTGTTGACTTATCGTAGGGAGATGGGTGAAGTCCACGAGTCGCTGGGCGCTGGAGCTGGACAGTGAGGTAGGTAATCGAATGGTTAAAAAATTGGCAATCCCCTTTTTGTTCATTGTTAGTTTATTAGCTGGCTGCGGTTCTTCTGAAGAGGAATTTGTTTTTCCGGAAGCAGCATTTACGATGTCATCAGATGTTGTACAAGTGAATGAACCGCTCACTTTTGAGGTGAAGATTACGGCTGATGAAAAAGAAGTTAACGATGCTGATGTTAGCTTTGAATATTGGTTAGAAGAAAAAGCAGATGAAGAACACACAAAAATCCCAGCTAAAAATGCAGGTAAGGGTACTTATACAGGAGAAATAAGCCTTTCTGAACCGGGAGTCTATTCAGTATACTTTCATGCTGATGCATTAGACATGCACTTAATGGATAAATATCAATTCACTGTAACGGAATAATATTAATAAGCACCCACTGAGGGTGCTTTATTTTTTTACATAAATAAAGAAAAAATCGTTAATACAGCAATCGAACTCATGACTACTACAATGACATTGGCACCAAGATAGGCGACAACAAAAGCAACCACTGCACCAACTATTCCATACCAAATATTTTCATTGATAAAAAATATCCCCGGAATGATCAATGCTCCAAGTGCAGCAAAAGGCACGTTGCTCAGCACCGCTTGTAAAAATGGAGGCATTTTTTTTCCGTTTAAGGCAACAAGCGGAAGCATCCTTGGGAGATAGGTAACAATGGCCATACCAATAATCATTAAAATAACGGTTTTATCCATTTTCATTCTCTCCCCCTATCTTTTTAAAAATAAGTTCGACCCCAACTGCTGAAATCAATGTTGCACTAACGATGGCCCAGCCGGACCAATCCGGAGGAAGTATGTAAGTAAATAGGCTGTTTAAAACTGCAGCAAAACTCGCTAAAAAGATAATCTTGCGCTGTCTTTTTAACGATGGTACTAATAATCCAATAAACATAGCATAAAGGGCAATCGCCATACTTTCCTGCAACACCTGCGGCAAACTCGCTCCTACGTAATGCCCGATCCCCGAATTGATTACCCAGCTTCCGTAAGCTACGATGGTAAGTCCAAAAATATATGGTGTAGTAACCTTTCCTTCTTTTGTTGCCGCCACAGAAAACGTCTCATCTGTTATCCCAAAAGCATATACAGCTTTAATAAACGGATGGTCTTGTTCAACTTTCTCATTCAACGATGCGGTCATTAAAAAATGCCTAATATTCACGATAAAAGT
>JAEWMK010000163.1 GCA_023457235.1 Bacillota bacterium | reverse complement strand
GCGCAGCAGTGGGGCTTGGTTTTATTTTTGGACCAGCTATTGGTGGGCTGTTTTCAAAAGTCAGTTTGAGTACGCCTTTTTGGATTGCAGGCATCGTGTCGTTAATTACATTTGTTTTTGTGTTATTCGTGTTAAAGGAATCATTGTCAAAAGAAGAAAGAGAGCTTGCACGAAGAAGAAATGCTGCAGCAACACCTTGGAGTACCGTTAAGGGGACAATGGGCATTCTTTATTTTCTTTCATTTTTTATTTCATTTTCATTAGCGGGACTAGAAGCAACATTTGCTTACTATGCAGCTGCACGTGCTGGGATTGATACGGTTAATCTAGGATATATTTTCATGATCATGGGTTTTGCAGGAGCTGCCGTTCAAGGTGGTTTAGTTGGCCGATTTATTAAAAAGTTTGGTGAAGGTAAAGTCATTCAGGCTGGGATCATCGTTTCCATCATAGGCTTTGGTTTAATTTTATTTATTAAAGATTTTTTTACAGCAGCACTCTTTTTAACAATATTTGGTCTAGGAAATGGCGTCATTCGCCCAAGTGTATCTTCTTTATTAACGAAAATTAATACAAGTGGGCATGGCAGTGTAACCGGTGTGCTTTCCTCCTTTGAATCATTGGGGCGGATTCTCGGACCACCATTGGCAGGGCTTTTATATGAAACAATGATTGATCTACCATATATTTCTGGTGCATTGATTTCTGTTGTTGCGCTTGTGTTGTATCGGATCTATGACAGAAAAGTGAAGGTGTTGGGTTCCCTTTAGAAGGGAGCCCTTTTAACTTGGTCTTATATAAACAGGTGTACCGACTGGCACAGTCCTTGAAAGCTCCTCGACATCATGATTGTACATCCGAATACAGCCTTTTGAAACAGCCTTCCCAATCGAGCTTGGATTGTTCGTACCATGGATGCCGTAATGCTGCTTCGAGAGACTCATCCACATCGTTCCAAATGGTCCCCCAGGATTTGGCGCTTTATTTATAATAATGTAGTCTCCAACTGGGGTTGCAGTTACCATTTTTCCAACCGCTATCGGGTACACCTTTACTAAATTACCACGCTTATATAATGAAAGTTTTCGATTTGAAATTGAGATATGAATCCGATAAGGTTGCGTTTCGACCGGTGGGAAACCTGGGATTGTGATAAGTTGCCCAGGGTAAATCATATTCGGATTTATATTTGGATTAGCTTGGATTATTGCATGAAGGGGTGTCCTGTAATCAAGGGCAATTGAACTCAGCGTTTCCCCCCGTTTAACTTTATGCTTCATAATGAAATTCTCCTTTATTACCTTTTGGCAAAACATTTACATCCCATTTGTGCTAGTGTATTCATTCATTAATTGATATGTTAACGGTATATCATCGCACTTTTTGAAACATAAATATTTATTATTTTTATAAAATAAAATCATTGTACGGAACATTAATAAAGTTGATATAATAAAAAAAGCTATTAGAGGATGGAAGGAGGGGGTAGTTTTGAATACTTCAAACACGCTTGAAAGAATTTCAAGGAAATTTAACGAAGCGACAGTCCATGCCTTTGAATTATTAAATCAATCTATAAAAGTACGGACTTTTTTTGTTGGTAGAACAACAGAGGAGTCGTTTTCTATTTTAAAAGTTTTTAGTAAGAATGATGGCTGTACTTTAAGAGAAGGAAGAACTGTTCCGATTCAAAAATCGTATTGAAACATTATATTTAGTCACGGCCGGGAGCCGTTAATCATTGAAGATACGTCGAAACATCCAATTGTTAAAAAGCTGGATGTTACTTATACAGCCAATATTGGCTCCTATTTAGGAGTACCTATTATTCTGGAAGACAATACAATGTTCGGAACTTTATGCGCGGTAGACCCTTTACCGCACAAGTTTGATAAAAGTGATTTAGAGTTAATGCAGACATTGGCCAACTTCATTGCAAATGCGATTGACTTAGGACAAGCATATGAAGTCATTCTGGCTGAAGAACAAAGGGTAAAAAGAGAACTTGAATTGGCAAAAAAAGTTCAAACAAGCGTTCTATCAGAACCTATTCAACTAAAAAAAATTAATATACAGGCTTACTACCAATCCTCTGAATCATTATCAGGAGATATGTATAGCTGGTTTGAAATCTCACCTAATAAATATGGTGTTATCCTGATCGACGTCATGGGTCATGGGGTATCTGCAGCATTAATCAGTATGTCGATTCGTTCGTTGCTGAAAGGTTTAATTACAAGTATTTCTGAACCAATTGAGGTAATTAAAGAGCTGAATCACCACATTTTTTCTTTATTTAATTCAACCCAACAATCTACGTATGCGACAGCTGTTTATATGGTGATTGATACGGAGTTAAAAACGATCGAATATGTGAATGCCGGCCATCCGTCTGGATTATTATATTTAGATCAGAAAACAATGAAAAGAATGGATGAAGGCAGCATCATATTGGGGATATTCCCTAATTTAAAGGTGAATAAACAATTATTTCATTATAATGATCCATCGACAATAATGCTATATACTGATGGTCTGATTGAGTTAATCAATCCGGTTATTAATGATGCGATTCATACAGTTGAGAATATAATCGTTGCTGAGCCGGACAATCTCCAATTAATAAATGAAATTAAAAAGAAGTTCGTCAATGGGAAAACGTTAAAGGATGACATTTGTTTGATTACGGTGAATGTAAAATAGACGAAAAAAGACCCAAAGAGTCAATTTTGGGTCTTTTTGTTCTGCTTTTCCTAATGGCTTAAATAATTTACTAGAGGGATTAGTTCCTGAAATTCTTCATATGTAATCGTTGAATCCCAAAATCCTGTAGCTTTTGCAACAATAATGACTACAGTAAATAATACTAGAAATGATGTTGGTACAGCCCATTTGTTTACCTTTTTGCCCGCTACCGTCATATTTAAGGTATCTTTAACAGGACAGGCTTCAATACAGGAAAAACAAGATGTACATTCCGGCGTTGTTACAGCCTTTAACTTGGCAACATTTATTCCTTGTGGACAAACTCTCGTACATTGATTGCAATCAATACAGGTTGACTCATTTCTCTTAATCTTTGTAATCCGGAACAGCGAACCTAGGCCAATTAGCGCACCATACGGACATAAATACCGGCACCAAAAGTTTTGAATGAAAATTCCTAGCAGTGCAAGAACAAGTAATACCTTAATGGTGACAGCGCTAAGGTCTAGGAAAAATAGCATCATTTTCACATCGGCTACTTTATTGTAAGGAGAATTTAAAAAATCCTTAGAATCCGGAATCGACATGTCAAAAATGATTACCTTTAAAAATACAAATAATAGTAAATATTTGATCGAATATAAGATCCATCTTAACCACTTCGGTGGGTTAATTTTCTTTTTCATTATTTTCCTACCGAATATCCCAAGAAACTCACTTACCGTCCCGACCGGACATAGCCAGCCACAGAACGCTTTCCGAAAAAGGAAACCAGATAAAATAAAAAAAGTGAAAAGAATTAATCCGGCCGGGTGGATAAAATCGAACTCACCTGTTGTGATCCAAACCTTTAAGGCTACTAACGAACCAATCGGTAAAAATCCTTCTACAGCAGGTGGTTTCTCAACATAAGGTGTTGCACCTAGTGATTCAAAATGGGCATAAAATTGATAGAATTGCCAGCCCACAAATAAAAGGAAAAGGGAGAATACGATTTGAACAGAATGCCGTGTCCATTGTATTGGTTTTCTTTTAATTTTTCTTTTTAGGGTAGAAGTATTGATCATCTAAAACCCTCCATATGGCAAATTTTTTTCATTATAAGCCTATGTAGGGTGGTGAGGTGTGACGCATATCACAAAAAGCATGAAAAAAAGCCCTAAAAAGGGCCGTTTTCACAAACTATTCATAAAATTTTATTGAAAATGTATGTTTTTCCTTATTAAATGTAAGCCTATCATTCTTAATTTCTTCGTGGTTGACAAATACCTTTTTTGGTTCCTGTAAAAGATGAATTACCAATGTCCATTCGTTCCAACTAGGTTTAATAGAGGTGTTCTCATTATTAATTGATAGTTGAATATCGTTTGGAGTTTGTTGACATGTTATTTTTTTTAGAAAATAATCGCCTTTCTCATATGCGAATGTTTCCCCGTCATCATCGTATAACGTGTAAGTCATTTCCCCTTTTTCATTGGGGTAGAGATGAATTTCCATATTCGTTTCCGATGCCATTGTTGAGTGTTTGATCGCTCCATGAGCTATCATTGATCCTTTTTTTATAAAAATCGGCAGTGTCTCTAGGTCAGCTTCCACTAAGATATGGATTCCACCTTGGAAACTATCATCTGTCCAGTAATCGACCCAATCCCCTTCCGGTAAATAAACTACGCGGTGATAAGTGTCAGGCCTCATAATAGGGGCAATCAGGACATTATCTCCAATTAAAAATTGATCTGAGAGATTTGTAGTCTTCGGGTCATTTGGATATTCCAAAAATAATGGACGCATTACAGGTATTCCAGTTCGGCTTGCTTCCATAAATAATGTGTAAAGATGGGGAAGCCATTGATAACGAAGTTGGATATATTTTTTTATGATTTTTTCATATTTTTCCCCAAATGACCATGGCTCCTGCCGTACTGTGTCAAGGGCATTATGATTTCGGAAAAAAGGTGTAAAAGCACCGACCTGCATCCATCTCGTTAATAATTGCCCGTTTGAGTCATGGGCGAAACCGCCAACATCAGGACCGCTAAATGGGATCCCTGATACGCCAAGATTCATACACATTGGCAACGACATTTCTAGATGCTCCCAAAAGCTCCGATTGTCACCTGTCCAAACAGCGGCATAACGTTGGATGCCAGCATAGCCTGCACGGGTGAGCAGGAAAGGCCGCTTGCCATTAAGCTGCTGCTCTAATCCCTCATATGTGGCCTTTCCCATTAATAAACCATATACATTATGGAGTTCTTGATGGGTTTTTAAGTCCCCATCATTGTCATGGACCACATCAAGATCCATCGTCTTTGTTTTATTAAAAACAGCAGGCTCATTCATGTCATTCCATATTCCTTCAATTCCTAAATCCGTGTAAAAGGAATGCTTCTTCCCCCACCATTTTTGCGTTTCAGTTTTTGTAAAATCAGGGAAGGCACTTATTCCCGGCCAAACTTCGTCGAGGTAAAGATCCCCTTCCAAGTGCTTGCAGAAATGGTTTTGGAGAACGCCTTCTTTATAAATGTAGTAATTAGGATCCTTTTTGACACCTGGGTCAACGATCGGGACAACATGAATGCCTTCTTGTTTTAGGTCCGATATAAGTTTTTTGGGGTCCGGAAAAGCAGCCCGGTCGAACGTAAAAACCCGGTAGCCATTCATATAATGAATATCAAAATATATCGCATCAATTGGGATTTGTTTTTGCTTGAACTTACTGACAAGCTCTCTAACTTCCTGCTCGGATTTATAGCTATATTTTGACTGATGGTAGCCGAGTGCCCATTTAGGCGGCAGTGGCATACGCCCAGTTAAATCAGTGTACTGTTCAATTACATCTTTGGGGGTCGGACCTGCCAAAATATAATAATCAAGCTGCCCACCTTCGGCTGAAAATGAATACGTATCGTTGTTTGACTTGAAATCAAACGTTGTTTTAAATGTATTGTCAAAGAAAATTCCACTGGCGTTTCCGTTTCTTACAGTCATGAAGTAGGGAATTGATTGATATAACGCATCAGTTTCAGGATTGTGCGGGGCATACACATCAGAATTCCACATCGTCATTTTTTCTCCCCGCTTATCAAGAAACCCCGTTTTTTCACCAAAACCATAAAAGTGGTCTTCCTCATCCATATCTTTAAAGCAGTAAACAGTATTCGTACTTGTATAACCCATCCCTAGAGCGGATTCAGTAACAAGGACGTTTTCTTTCTTATCTTTGACGCAAACACGCAGCGGTGATTTTTGAAGCTCGACAGTAAGTTTTGGTGAGGTTATTATGATTTTTTCATCAAGCTCATCAAGTTGGACTTTTACAGAATCTGGCTGTTTAACTAAAGCAACACTGCTCTTTAAGGAAGGTTCTGAAGATGGGTTCATGATAATTCTTACAATATCATCCCTATAGAAAAGTAAACAAACAAATCCGTGTTGACATTGAATGTTAAATATTGTTCCGGTTTGGTCAAAAGAGAGGAGTGACCCAATATCGTAATGCATCACTTTATTCAGGTTCTCCATAGAATCGGGGTGTATTGCAAAACTTGAATCTTCTAACATTAATAAACCCTCCCCAAATTTATTTTCTCTATATAGAATATTTTACCATAACAGGAGTGGCGGGGCACCAAAACAAAACAGCCGTCCCAAAAAAGAACGGCCATTTCCAAGTAAACATAATTAATAATTAAACTTTGCATTTGTAATATTGAAATACTTCGGAGCAGTGTTAATAAGGAGCGAAACAAAAATTGCACTTAAAATAAAGGCAGGAAGCATATAGGTGCCATTATATAAAAGTGAGTATAGGGCTACGGGAGTTCCTTCTGGTGCATACTCACCGAAGAAGACAATTCCACCGATAACATGAGCTGCATACCTCAAAGCGCTCCCCAATAGTGTTCCGGCAATGATATAGGCTGTAACTTTGCGTTTTGAATTTTCATTTATGGCATGCTGAATTTGTTTCATGAACACACCGGCTAATCCAATAACGACAAAAGCAATGAAGTAATCTAAAAGCCCTTGAATAGGGTGCACAATATACGCTTGCCCGGTTAAAACCTGAAGCCCGCCAAGTAAGAGACCTGAAAGCATGCCGCCTTTAATTCCCCATCTGAAAGCTATTAGGAAAACTGGGACCATTGCAATGGAGATAGATCCGCCTTGTGGCCAAATTCTTAATTGAACCATATTGGCTAATAAGTCAAATACATAAGCTAATGCCGAAAACAAAGCAACTTCAACTAAAAATAACGTTTTACTCCTTTTCATAAGAAAAAAATCCCCCTAAAAAATAAAATAAAAAAGCTACCCACCACAGGGTAGCCAGCCAAAAGCGTAAAAAGTATGAAAACATTAAAAGTAAATGTTCATTCCTACGCTGGCATTACCCAGATCAGGTTAAACGGGTCGATACGTACTAGTATCCTCTCAGCCAAGTTCCCTTAGCTCCCCTTACATTTTCACTATATCAGTAGCGATAGCATTTGTAAAACAATTTTCCATGTGATTAATCAAGATGAATTGCAATAGAATCTGCTTGCGTCTGAGCAGTCTGATTTATTAACATTTCATGTGATCTAAATTTAATTAGTTCAATTGATATTTGGTGAATTAGCTTTTCGTAGCTTGAAAGTTCCATCGCAATTGTTGAATAATAATCCGATTTTATACTATATAAAGTACATACAGCTATATTTTCTTCTACGTTCAAACCTTTATAAAAAGGAAATTCACAGTCTAAAAACGCTTTTTTTACATCGTCTAAATTGAGGCTCAAAAGCAATCACTCCCTCATGGGTATCATGTCAAATGTAACATAATTTGTCGAATTACAACAATGAAAAATTGTGTTTTGCTATTGTGAAAAAATACTTATATACGTATTCCTATATTCGTGTAAAATTAGAAGTTGTACAGCAGAATAACAATTAATTATTACTTTGTAGCAAAGGAGACTTTTTCATGAAAAAAATACTAACTATATTCGTTCTGGCAGCTGCCATCACAACAGCTGGTTGTTCCAGTACAGGAAATAATCAAACGGAAACATCATCCCAACCTCCGCAAACTATTGAAAGTGTTGAAGAGGGGACTTTTGCAAATGTGGATGTAAATGAGGCAAAAAAACTTATTGAACAAGGGATTACGGTTGTTGATGTGCGTACTCCTCAGGAATTTGCCGAGGGCCATATACCCAATGCTAAATTAATACCGCTACAAGAATTGGAGACACGATTAAATGAATTTTCCAAAGACGAAAAATATTTAATTGTCTGTCGTTCCGGAAATCGTTCCGCCCAAGCTAGTGAAATCTTAGTGCAAAATGGAATGAAGCACATTTATAATATGAGCGGCGGCATGAATGAATGGACCGGGGAAGTGGTCCAAGAATAATTGGCCTGCACCTAAAATTCGCATAATATGGATTACAAAGGCTTTTTAGATTAAAATAGTAATATTAGAATTAATATTGAAAAGAGGCATACAATGATTACTTTAAAATCACAAAGAGAGATTGAATTAATGCATGAAGCCGGAAAATTATTGGCAAAATGTCATCATGAGATAGCAAAAATGATTAAACCGGGCATTACAACGAGTGAAATAGATAGTTTTGTTGAGGAATTTCTTGCAAAGCATGGTGCTACGCCTGAACAGAAGGGTTATCAAGGCTATCAATTTGCAACTTGCGCATCAGTCAATGATGAAATTTGCCATGGCTTTCCGAGAAATGAGCCGTTAAAAAATGGTGACATTGTAACTATTGATATGGTTGTAAATTTAAATGGTGGACTTGCTGATTCAGCTTGGACCTATCAAGTAGGTGATGCAACGGAAGAAACAACAAAATTGCTTGATGTAACCAAAAAAGCCCTTTATCTTGGAATTGAACAAGCAGTTGTTGGTAATCGGGTTGGCGATATTGGCCATGCCATTCAAACGTTTGTTGAAGGGGAAGGCTTCTCAGTTGTTCGTGAATTTACTGGACATGGCATTGGGCCTACCATCCACGAGGAGCCGATGGTTCTTCATTACGGTCAACCCGGAAAAGGCACAAGACTTAAAGAAGGTATGGTAATTACAATCGAACCAATGGTTAACGTTGGTGAATGGAAGAGCACAATGGACGATAATAAATGGACGGCTCGTACCATTGATGGAAAATTATCTGCCCAATATGAGCACACGATTGCAATTACAAAAGATGGTCCGATCATCTTAACAGACCAGGATAATATATAAAAGTTCAAATAGCGGCACCCTTCACACACTAGGGCCGCTATTTTTTTTTCTAAAAACTACCTCTGAAAATCTGAGAATCCAGCCGAACGTAATGGGCCGAATAATGAGAGTTTTGTTAATTGTATGGCCATAAATTTTGGGGAATATTTCATTCCATTTTCGACCCAAAAGGTGATGACTCCTAAGTAAGCTGAAATAATGTAATTTAATAATATATCCTCCGGAATTTTCACCTCTCTCTTTTGAAAAATCTCTAAAAATTGATTGTAGAACGCATCCATAATGACGTTTAACATCCTTACCCTAAATTCATTTATACCACTCTTGCCAAGCATTACTTTATAAAAGTCAATATGCTCCATCACATGTTCAAATAAGGCCATAAAGATTGGATGCGGTTCCTCCTCATTATATTGATAGGAAATACTGTGAAAGGACTTTGGATTAATACTTTTTAAAAATACTTCTAATCTCTCATCAATTACTTTTTCTAATAAATCATACTTATCCTTGTAGTGACGATAAAAGGTTGCACGGTTAATCTCGGATTTTGTCGTAATATCTTGAACGGAAATTGCATCAAACCCCTTTTCGTCGATTAATGATAAAAATGAATTGCTGATTAGTTCCTTAGTTCTTTTAATTCTGGGATCAATAAATTCTGCAGTCATTTGGGCACCACCTCAAAAAATATACAACACATTTCCAGATTTTGTTGTTTTTGCAACAGTATAAATTATATTGTTGGTTGCAGGGGACAGTAATTTATTTATAAATTATAAATACAGTGTGTTGCATAAGCAACTGTTTGTATTGACAATTTTAAGAATATAATAGCTGCAAAAATGGGGGAAGGTAAGCCATGGTTTTAAAAAAGACAAATGCTTTTATAGCAATTGGTTTGTCGTTATTTTTATCAGCGGGCTGTAATGCAGAACCAGCTGTGATGAAGGAAGACATAAAGGTTGTCGCGGTAGAAGCTGTGAAAAAAGAAAAAGGGGTGGAGTATTCAAGGCTATCTGGAACGCTTATAGCTAAAGAAGAAGCCTTAATTTCATTTGAGGTTGGAGGAAACATTCAATCCCTTCAATATGAAGAAGGCCAATATGTAAATGTGGGTGATGTATTGGCTAACTTGGATGCGCGGGATTATCAGCTCCAGCTGGAGAAAGCAAATGCAGCGATTCAGTCTTCAAATGCGAGTATATCAGCAGCTGAGGCAAGCCTAGAAGAGGCAACCAACGGAGCCCGCAGTCAGGAAAGAACACAAGCTAAACTAAATGTCGACAGGGCAGAGGAAGTTTATAAAAATGCCACAACTGATTATGAACGGATGAAAAAGCTATTTGAAGCGGGTGCCATTTCTGCACAGGCATTAGAAGGGGCAAAATTAAATTATATAAATGCCGGGAACAGCTATGAAAGTGCTAAACTAGCATACTCGTTAATGGAAGAAGGAATTCGGCCGGAAAAAGAAAAGCAAATAAAAGCCGGAGTGAACCAAGCCCATGCGGGTCTCTTAAATGCACAAGTGTCAAAAGAACAAGCCCAATTAGCACTTTCGAAAACATCCTTAAAAGCACCGTTTTCAGGTGTTATCACGGCAAAACTAGCATCAGCAGGCCAATTGGTAGGCCCCGGAGCCCCAGTTTATAAACTTTCGCAAATTGATACATTGAAGGTGCTGCTTCCGGTCCCAGATTATCAAATTGCCGAATGGGAAAAAGGGAAAGAAGTAACAGTTGAGCTTTATGGGGAGAAGAAACAAGGAAAAGTGATCAATGTTTTCCCGTCAACTAACCAAAATACAGGTACCATCAGTGTTGAAGTAGAGGTTCCCAATCAAGACCATAAGTGGTTCCCTGGTCAGGTTGTAAAAGCGGAAGCAAAGCTTAAAGAACAACTCGGACTTTTTGTGCCTATAGAGGCAGTGATAAGTACAGGAACCAATAACAATCCTTATGTTTTTCTGCTTCAAGACGGAAAAGCAGTAAAAACAGAAGTAGCGGTAGGGAAGTTATTTGAAAATAAGTTGGAAATTACTTCAGGCCTTTCTGAACAGGATCAGGTGATAACGAAGGGTGCTGACCGTTTATTTGACGGGGATCCGGTTACTGCCCGCCAGAACGAAGGGACGAAAAAGCTATGATCGCCTATACAATTAAGAAGCAAAAAATCACATTGCTGTTTTTTGCAATGGTTGTTGTTATTGGTTTTTTCAGTTTCTTTCAACTGCCAAAACAAGAAATGCCGGACATCATAGTAAATGTCGCCACTGTAACAACCATTTATCCCGGAGCTTCTCCGGAAAAGGTTGAGCAAAATGTTACTAATATTCTTGAAGAAAAAATAAATGAAATAGAAGATTTAAAATCGATAGAATCAACGTCATCATTAGGACGTTCATTAATCGTTATTGAAGCCAATGCAGACGTAGATCCAAAACAAAAATGGGATGAGCTGCGTAAAAAAGTTAAAGATGCTGAAAAAGAGCTTCCCGAAGAAGCAATTCTTCCGGTCATTAACGATGATTTAAATAGATCCTTTATTCAATCCTTCAATATAACGGCACCAACTATAAATGATCTTTATAGTTTGCGAGATGAAATGGAGGATTGGAAGCAGCAGCTTAGGGCTATACCAAATGTTGCTGAGGTGCAAGTTGAAGGTCTTCCTGAAAAAGAGGTACGTATAGAAATTGACCTCGAAAAGTTATCTGCCTACCATTTATCGTGGACACAAGTATTGAATGCTATAAAACAAGAAAACGAGAAAATTCCATTAGGCAACCTGGATATAGATAAGCGTACATATCAATTAAAGCTTCCGGAACTATATCCAGTAGAAAACCTTGAAAATGTAATCATTGCAAGGACTGCCGAAGGTTTCCCTGTCTATCTTCGCGATATTGGTAAAGTTGAATTAACGACAGAAAAGGCGGACTATTATGTCTACCATAATGGAGTTCCGGCGATTTCTATTAATATTAATGGAGAAATTGGCAGTGACGTACCTTCAATACAAGAGGAACTAGATCCTCTCATCAATCGATTATCGAAGGATTTACCAGAATGGGCAGAGATACATCCTCTATTTTCGCAGAATGAGAGAGTAAAAGAACTATTCAGTGAACTTGGCAGAGAGATGTTAATTGCAATTGCTGCTGTATTGTTTGTCTGTACGCTTGGCTTAAATTTATCATCCTCCATTGTTGTTG
This sequence comes from Bacillota bacterium, assembly GCA_023457235.1. Lineage (GTDB taxonomy): Bacteria > Bacillota > Bacilli > Bacillales > Bacillaceae_J > Schinkia. The sequence continues at coordinate 5,479 of JAEWMK010000163.1, read as the reverse complement.
CCCTTGCCATACCGATATCACTGGCATTAGGATTAATGTTTTTGCCTTCCCTAGACATTACCTTAAATCAAATGTCCCTTGTCGGTTTAATCATTGTTCTTGGTATTTTAGTAGATGATGCCGTTGTTGTTAATGATAATATCGAACGGAGACTTCGGGCACTCGGGGAATCACCTGAAAAAGCAGCTGTTAATGGGGCAAAAGAGGTTTCTATTTCGATCATTACAGCCACCTTAGCAACGATCGCTTCGTTTGCACCATTATTATTTTTAAAAGGAAATGTTGGTTATTTCATCAAGCCTGTTCCAACCATCATTTCAATGACGATGCTGGCATCAATGGTGATGTCATTAACGATAGTTCCGATTTATCGGCGCTGGCGGGAAACTAGAAATCTACAATTAAATAAAACTCAAAAAGAAAAACGTTATGCAGGATTATTAGGAAAACAATTTTCCTCCTTAACGAACTGGTATTCAAGGCGTTTAATGCCGAAAATTCTTAACCGCCCGAAACAGGCAAGTATCGTCGGTGTGTTAATTGGTACATTCGCCTATGTTTTAATACCATTTATCCCGATTGATCTTTTTCCGGTTGACGACCGCCCTGAACTGCTAGTTGATATTAGGGTGCCGACAGGGCAAAACATTAACGCAACAAATGAGGTTGTTCATAATGTAACGGAATATCTACTAAGTAGAGAAGAGGTTAAAACTGTATCCTCCTATGCAGGTGGAAGTGCACCTAAAATGTTCTTAGGAGATACGGGAGCAGGTGAAGGGGTAGAAGTAGGACAGCTAGTCGTCATTCTTGATAAAGATAAAAAACTGCCTATTGAAATTGAGCAGGAGTGGTCAGAAGAATTTAAGAAACAGTTTCCGGGTGTTTTGATTACCCCGAAGATCCTTGTAACTGGACCACCGGTTGGAAAGCCGATCGAAATCGAAGTATACGGTGAGGATATTGACGAACTCCGGAAAGTATCGCAGCAAATAAAGGAACAAATCGCAGTGCTCCAAGGAACATACAACATCAGTGATAATTTTGGTATTGATCGCTATGCACTTGATTTTCATGTAAATAAAGAATTGATGGATCAAAAGTTGGTTAACTATAATGATTTATCAAAAACACTTCGACTTGTTGGCGAAGGGATCACCATTTCTAAATATGATGATGGAAAAGATCTTGTCGACATGCAGCTCTATGCAAATAACGGAGAGGATGATCCACTTGCTATTTTTGAAAAGTTATCTGTACCTAATATAGCTGGTCAACAAATCCCATTATCAGAATTGGTTGAGATTGAACCATCCTTTGCTGCTCGAGCGATTGCCCATAAAAATATGGCACGTGTTGTTACGATAACTAGTGAGATTCGAGACCGGACAGCAACAGAGGTCATTAAAGAATTAAGGCCTCACTTGGAAAAAATAATACTGCCGGATGGCTATAGTTGGAAAATTGGTGGAGAGACCTCTGAACAAACTGATATTTTTATCGATATGGGGAAACTATCTGTTGCGGTTTTATTTATCATCATTATTTTAATTGCAATGCAGTTTTACTCATTATCGTTGCCGCTATTAGTTATGAGTACAGTTTACTTAGCATTTGCGGGCAGTTTAATCGGACTGTTCATTACGCAAACTCCACTTGGCTTTATGACTATGATGGGAGCCATATCATTATCGGGCATTGTGGTTCGAAATGGGATTGTACTTATTGAATTCATCGAAGAGGCACGCCGGGAGGGTGTTGCATTGAAAGAAGCGGTTATCAGCGCTGGTGAAGCACGTTTTCGTCCGATATTGCTGACATCGGCGACTGCGGTAGCAGGGCTTTCACCATTAGCGATTTCAAGAGACCCATTATTTTCACCAATGGCGATGACAATCATATCTGGTTTGATTTTTTCAACGATCCTTACCCTTGTTTTAGTACCATCACTTTATATGGTACTTGCAAACTATAAAGAAAGAAAAGCTATCAAGAAAATGAAAAGATTAGATAACATAATGATTATTGAAAAATAAAAATGGCGGGGATTTCCCCGCCATTTTTATTTTAAGCTGGCTTAGTGCTTTGATGCTTTGATGCTTAGATGCTTAATTCACATTTTCTTTAGAATTGTAATATAAAACCGTGATGTATTTCACAGTTTATTTATAGATTATATTAATATAATATTTTATAAATATTAAAAAGATTACTAATTTTTGGTAAGGAGGGGAGATATGGTGAAACAGATAGAAAATGCGTCTGAACTGGTACAATATACAGTATTTTCAATCGGAAAGCAGCTTTGTGCATTATTAATAGAAGAAGTTGTTGAGATAATTCGTGTTCTTCCGATTACAGAGGTTCCAGGTGTTAAGGGCTTCATCTCTGGAATGGTAAATCTACGAGGTAGCATTATACCAGTCATTGATCTACGCAAACGATTTCGTATGAAAGTCCCTCCATTCCAGAAAAAGACACGCATTATTATCGTACATAATCAAGCTGAAAATATTGGATTAATTGTCGATGAGGTAACGATGGTCACATTTGTTGAGCAGAAAAGTGTGGAACCTCCATTAGATATGTTTAATTCGATTGAAAAGGATTGTTTTAAAGGATTTGCCAAAATAAACGAACAGTTTATTGGTATTTTAAATCTAGAAAAAGTGTTATTTCCCGATGATGTGGAGGTGTAGTCAAAATGGATTTCGACTTATCTGTGTATTTAGGGGCCTTTTTAGATGAGGTGGATGAGCAGTTAGAAATTCTAGAAAAAGAAGTATTGAATCTGGAGCAGGATGCGAATAACGTTGAAACAATTCAAAGTATTTTTCGTGCTGCCCATACCCTCAAGGGCTCTTCTGCTGCAATGGGTGTTGAAAAAATGAAAGAATTAACCCATAAAATTGAAAATGTCTTCGATTCCATACGTAATCACCAACTTACTGTAGATTCAACGATTATTAATGTTATTTTTGAATCGATTGACCTAATAAAACTCTTAAAAGAAGCAATAATAGATGGTTCGATTGACTCTATTGATATTTCCGACCTTATTGCAAAATTAGAATCCATTCATACGAATAAAATAGATAATGGAAACAGTTCTGCCAATAAAATAGAAGAGAGTAAGAACGATTCAGTTGATACGGTGTTTCCAGAAGTGATACTTGATGAATACCAAAAGGATATGACAGAAAAAGCATTGGAACTTGGAATGAATGCGATAGTTGTATATGTTGCTTTGAACGATAATTCGTTGTTGAAATCAGTCCGTGCTTTTTTAATACATAACAATTTGAAGGAATTAGGGGAGATCATCGCTTCTTTTCCAGCTCCGGAAATAATTGAAAATGAGGAAAAATTCGATGGAAGTTTGGCTTTCATTATTGTGACTAATGCCAAAAATAAAGAGGTATTTAATATTGTTAATAGTATCTCGGATATTCAAGCGATTCATTTAACCTTACTTACCTCTGCAAATCTTGAGAGCTTTTGCCTTGGAAAAAAGATGGGAGTTGTCGAACAAAGTTCATCAAAAACTAGAGAGAGTAACAAACAGTCGACATCACAGGTGAAGGTCAATCCAACTATTCGGATTGACGTGGAACGGTTAGAGGAGTTGATGAACCTTGTAGGGGAATTGGTCATTAGTCAAACGAGACTAACGGATGTTCGGGGGAGATTAGCGGAACGATATTCAAACGATCCCGATTTTGAAGGGTTCCAAGAGGTAGAAAATAACTTTGGACAAATCATTAGTGAGCTTCAAGAAAGGATGATGAAGACAAGAATGCTGCCAATTGAGCAGCTATTCAATCGTTTTCCACGGATGGTTCGTGATCTTGCTCAAAAGTCATTAAAAGAAGTCAACTTTATTATGGAAGGAAAGGAAACAGAGCTTGACCGCAATTTAATTGAAGAAATTGCTGATCCAATCATCCATTTATTACGAAATTCGCTTGATCACGGAATTGAACCGCCAGATGAACGGGAAAGAGTAGGAAAACAACGTCAAGGAACTGTTGTGCTAAAAGCATCTCATGAAGAAAATCATATCGTGATCACCATTTCAGATGATGGGAAAGGAATTGATACTGAAAAAATAAAACAGTCGGCCATTAAAAAGCATCTGATTACTGAAGTTGAAGCGGAACAAATGACAGAGAAGGACTTAGTATTTCTCATTTTTAAATCCGGTGTATCAACTGCCAAAACCATTACTGACATATCTGGCCGTGGTGTTGGCATGGATATTGTACGAAGTCATATTGAAAAATTGAATGGAATGATTGACATTCATACAAAAGTCGGGGAAGGAACGACTTTTACAATAAAGCTGCCATTAACATTGGCAATTATTCGCTCCCTCCTTGTCCAAATAGGGGAAAAACAATTTGCGATTCCACTTGTGAATGTTCAGGAAATTATTCGATTAAGCAAAGAGGAGATTAAAACCATTCAAAACCAAGAGGTTGGAATTGTCCGTGACAGAGTGCTCCCGCTTGTTCGATTACATAAACGGCTTAACGCAAGTGAAAAAGAGATCCTGAATAAAAAACGAATATTTGTTGTTGTGCTAGGATTAGCAGAAAAGAGAGTTGGAATCATTATTGACAAAACACTTGGAAATCAAGAAATTGTCATTAAATCACTAGGAAAATATATCGGAACACCAAAATATATTGCAGGTGCCACGATTATGGGTGATGGTAAGGTTACGCTAATTTTAGACATTGGTACAATCGTCATTGAAGAAGGTACAAAGGATGTAACAAATAATCTACCAAGCAATAAAATAAGTAGAAACGAAAAGACATTACAGCTAACCACTTTCAGGCTTGGAGACGAGGAATATGGAATTGAGATTGATAAACTGAAAGATATAATTACGGTTCCAACGATTACTCCTGTGATTAATTCTCCGTTTTCGATAATAGGAATGATGAATTTGCGAGGTAAACTCATTCCAGTTATGGATTTACGGGAGCGATTTGGCATATCGCAACAACAAACAACTAGGAAATCTCGAATTATGGTAGTTGAAATCCGGAATGAACTAATAGGTTTATTAGTTGATCAAGTAACACAGGTATTAAAAGTGAATGAAGAAATAATCGAACATGCACCGAAATACGAAAGCCTAGTAGAAGAAGCCTATATTCGAGGAATATGTCGTTTGGAAGAGAGACTCATTATCTTACTTGACATTGATAGAGTGATAGGAATCGACAATCTACTTCAATTTAAACAGCTAGAAGATTATTAACAACTGGAGGGAATAAAAATGAGTTGGTTAAAAAACATAACAGTAGCAAGAAAGTTTCTATTGTTAATCATAAGCAGTTTACTATTTATTGTACTTGTAGGAGGGGTTGGTTTTTATAATTTGAATCAAATGGCCAACAGTTCGGCTGATATGTACGAAAATAATTTATTGCCGGTCAAATGGATTAATGACTTAAGAGCTCAAACT
>JAEWMK010000162.1 GCA_023457235.1 Bacillota bacterium | reverse complement strand
TTAACGATAGGTGGTCTCATTACTTCCATCATTATGGCCCTTGTTATGCCCGACAAGGTTTATGAGTATATTACAACGGCTGCTGGGTTAATGCTGTTGTATAACTGGTTTTTTATTCTTATTTCTTATCCAAGACTTATAAAGGCAACTGGTTTTGATCATGTTAAACGTTATATTGGAATGGGCTTAATACTCTTGGCGGTTAGTGGAACTTTATTACATGGGTCAAGTCGACCAGGATTCTTTGTGAGCATATTATTTGTGGGACTTGTAGTAATCGTATTATTTATCATGCATTTTTCAAAAAGAAAGAGACGACGAAGAAATTTGTATCCCCAAGGGGTATAATGGAGGTGCTAATGGTGACTATTTATGTTTATCAAACATTCGAAATAAAACAAGAAAAATTTAAAGAAGCACTAGAAAATTTAACCGAAATTAAAAATTTTCGAAATGAGAAATATGACCATAAGGTAGATATATTGACACCTATTACTGGAAAAGATTATACCTATGCTCTTCTTGCAACATATGAAGGATTGGCTGAAATGGAATTACAAAACAAAAAAATGTTTGATGACGAGGATTATTTGAAACTAATCGGTGATTTTTTTCTGGAAAACATCGTCCAAGGCAGTATGACCACACAGTTATTCCGCTCTATGAGTGATAAGAAACAAAGTAAGGAAACGGAAAAAGAAAAGGATAATTTATCACCGTAAGTCCATATTAAGATTAATGTAAAAAAATAATTGATAAAATAACATAAAAAGGCGTGTCACAGATGGATTACGTTGAAAATCTTCATTCTGTTAAGATGAAAAAGGGCTCAAAAAGTGATTCTAAGGCCAAACCTAATAATCAAAGATGGGCTGTATTATCTATTTCATCCATTCCACTTGTTATGACGCTGGGGAATTCGATGCTTATTCCAGTCCTTCCCGTTATGGAAAGTAAGTTGGGGATAACGCCATTTCAATCAAGTATGATCATTACAATTTACTCGATTGTTGCGATCCTTCTTATTCCCTTAGCTGGATTCCTGTCTGACCATTTTGGGAGAAAGAAGGTCATAATCCCCAGTTTAGCAATATCTGCAATTGGCGGACTAATTGCGGCGTGGGCTGGCTGGAAAATGGAAAACCCGTATTGGGTTATTTTAATTGGACGGGCATTACAGGGGGTTGGGGCTGCGGGAGCCTTCCCGATTGTGCTGCCACTCGTCGGTGATATGTTTAAGAGTGATGAAGAGGTGAGTAGCTCTTTAGGACTAATTGAAACATCCAATACCCTTGGTAAAGTATTAAGTCCAATTTTAGGGGCATTTTTAGCAGGAATCATTTGGTATTTACCTTTCTTTTCTATTCCGGTGTTTTGTTTAATATCAATTTTACTAATGTTTTTCCTAGTGAAAACCCCGAATAAGCGGCAAAAGCCGATTCCTTTCAAAAAGTTTATAGCTAATATGAAGGAGACTTTTAAAAACAACTGGAAATGGCTATATGCTGTCTTTGTGATCGGGATTATTTTAATGTTTGTATTGTTTGCCGTTTTATTTTATTTATCTGACATTTTGGAAAAGGTTTATAATGTAAAGGATGTAAAAAAAGGACTTCTGTTAGCAATACCTTTAGGAGGCTTGTGTTTTGCCTCCTATATTACCGGTAAATTAATTAAAGAAAATAAAGTGCTTATGAAATGGCTTACCTTTGGGGGAATTGTATTACTATCTGGTTCCATAGTAGTACTTAGTTTTTCTAAAGATATGTGGTTTATGATTTGGTTATTTCTAGCTTCTGGAATTGGAATAGGGGTAGCGTTACCATGTTTGGATTCATTTATAACATCTGGAATCGATAAGCAGGAAAGAGGAACGGTTTCATCTATCTACAGTTCAATGCGTTTTATTGGTGTGGCCGCAGGACCGCCAATAATGGCTATTATGATGAAGTATACAGAAAACTCACTTTTTTATATATTAAGTGGGTTAAGCGTTATTGCGGCTATTGCTACCTTTATGGCAATCAAGCCGGAAGAAGAACCATCAACATAAAAAATAAGACAAACATTAAGAAGCCGGTTCTTTTCAATACCGGCCTTTTGCATTTTATATTATTCTGTGGATTCAATAGCGTGTTGTGCTTCTTCAAGATGCCTCAACAGTTCTTTTGCATGTAAAGCCTTTGTTTCTTCTACTGTATTTGTAGGCTTGAAGGACTCCTGAAGAAAAAGTTTAGCTTCTTGGATTGCATTTTGTGCATGTTGATATTTACCGGGGTCTTTATTTCCTTGTGATTCGATTACTGCTCTCTCTGCTTCTTCGACTAAATCAACAATTCGATGATTTTGTTCATTTATAACCATATTGTGATACTCCCTTTTTAAAAATAGTCGTACAAGGCACCCCCTCTGAATACAATTTCTTAGACAAGGTTATTTTTAAGGGGTGGAACCATGAGTCTTTTTTTTAGTTATGTCCTTCTAGGTTTGTCCTTGGCAGCACCAATTGGACCGGTGAACGCTGCCCAGTTGGATAGAGGGATCAAATTTGGCTTCCTCCATTCATGGCTTGTTGGGGTAGGTGCCATGATTGCTGATGGAATTTATATGTTAATCGTTTATTTAGGGCTTGTAACATTTATTGATGCCCCTTTTGTGCAAACGTTTCTATGGCTTTTTGGTGCTTTTGTTTTAGTTTATACTGGAATCGATAGTTTTATTAATGCAGGCAAGATCGATATTCAGAATACTCGTAAGAAAGAGCCTTTTTCCAAAGCTTTCTTATCAGGCTTTATGATGTCATTAACTAATCCTTTAACAATTTTGTTTTGGCTTGGTATTTATGGCTCAATATTAGCTCGAACCGCTGCCACGGCAACGAAAAATGAACTAATTTTATATAGTTCCGCGATTATATTAGGTTTATTACTTTGGGATGTTACGATGGCAACTGTATCGAGCAGCTTTCGTAAAATCTTAACTTCCCGACTTCTTGTCTTAATTTCTGCAATTTCAGGATTATCACTAATCGGTTTTGGTATATATTTTGCCTATCAAGGAATTAAATTATTATTCGGTTAAGCAGGAAATATTACATTTCCTGCTCTTTTTGTAATTAATCTCAAAATTAGATTGGTTTTATTAAAAATTGATATTGTTCTAGATCGATCAAAAAGAATACAATAATTACCAAGAGGGATTCATATTGAAAAGTGATTGATTTTTAAAGAAATGATTAATTGTTAGATTGATTGTTTATGTGCTTAAGCTTATAAGAGGGGTGAAAAGATGAATCAACACAAACTACCAACAAAACAAGGCCTTTATGATCCGGATTTTGAGCATGACGCTTGCGGTATTGGATTTATTGCGAATTTAAAAGGTGATACAACACACAACATTGTTAAACAAGGTATCTCAATGTTGTGCAGATTGGAACACCGGGGTGGTCAGGCAAGTGATCCAGATACTGGCGACGGTGCAGGCATATTATCAAAACTGCCACATGAGTTATTTCAAAAAGCTTGTTCTCATTTTGAGCTAAAAGGCCAAGGTCAGTATGGGGTTGGAATGGTATTTATGCCACAAGACAAAGAAATTAGAAAGCAGTGTGAAAAAGCATTTAATAAAATTGTTGAAGAAGAAGGGCAAATAGTTCTAGGTTGGAGAACCGTTCCGACAAATGATGAAAATATCGGGGCAACAGCTAAAGAAAGTCAACCTTATGTTCGTCAACTATTTATCGGAAAAGCAAGTAATGTAACTAATGATGAATCATTTGAAAGAATACTATACATGATCCGTCGACGAACAGAAAAAATAGTACAAAAAAAGAAGCTTGCTGAAAACGAAACGTTTTATATAGCAAGTCTATCTGCAAGAACAATTGTATATAAAGGGATGCTGACACCGGAACAATTAGATAAATACTATCTAGATTTACAAGATGAAGCATTTAAATCATCATTTGTACTCGTTCATTCACGCTATAGTACAAACACATTCCCAAGTTGGGAAAGGGCTCATCCAAACAGAATGTTAATTCACAACGGTGAGATTAATACATTAAACGGCAATATAAGTTGGATGAAAGCCCGTGAAAAAGTGATAGAGTCTTCTGTCTTTGGCGAAAGAGTTACGGAATTAATGCCAATTATTGATTTAAAAGGGAGTGATTCATCTTCTTTTGATAATTGTTTAGAGTTCCTTATTCACTCTGGGTATTCACTCCCACATGCTGCAATGATGATGGTTCCGGAGCCTTGGGAGAAAGATGATACTATGGACGATTCAATCCAAGCGTTTTACGAATATTATAGCCATTTAATGGAACCATGGGATGGTCCGGCAGCTTTTGGGTTCACAGATGGACTGCAAATTGGGGCAATGCAAGATCGAAACGGTCTCCGACCGGCACGTTATGTTGTTACTGTTGATGGTCTGATTATATTTGCCTCCGAGGCGGGTGTCATTGATATAGACCCTGACCAGGTTATCGAAAAAGGCAGATTAAGCCCTGGAAAAATGCTTTTTGTTGATTTGAAAGAAGGCCGTATTATTCCAGACCAAGAGATAAAAGGCAAGATTGCAAAAGAATACCCGTACCGGAAATGGCTAACTGAAAACAGTCTTCATATTGATGGCCTTCCGGCAGCAACGAATCATCGAGTTCAAAGTGATTTGCAAATATCTAAGTACCAAAGAGCATTTGGATATACAGTTGAGGAATTGAAAAAAGTAATTGGAGCAATGACAATTGACGGAAAAGAACCTATTAATTCAATGGGCAACGATATGCCTTTGGCTGTTCTCTCCAATCATTCACAGCTTTTATACAATTATTTTAAACAATTATTTGCACAAGTAACAAATCCTCCAATCGATGCAATTCGAGAAGAATTTGTTACAACTACTGCAACACTTTTAGGAGCAGAAGGAAATCTTCTCGAACCAAAGGAAGAAAGCTGCAGCCGTGTACGTTTAGATACACCAATTATTACAGATTATCAGTTGGCTAAGATTTGTGATATTCAAGGAACACGATTTCAATCTGAAACATTTCCGATTATTTTTGAGGCTGCAAGAGGTGGAGCGGCATTAGAAACTGAATTACACGATTTATTTTGTTCAGTTGATAAAGCCATTAAGAATGGGATCTCATTCATAATTTTATCCGACAAGTTAATTAGCAAAGAATCTGCAGCTATCCCAGCGTTGCTCGCAGTCAGTGGCTTACATCATCATTTAGTTCGTCAAGGAACGAGAACGAAAGTCAGTCTCATTGTTGAAACTGGGGAAGCAAGGGATGTTCATCAATTAGCGCTCCTTATAGGATATGGTGCAGACGCTATCAATCCATACCTAGTATTTGCGAGTATTAAAGAATTAGTGGAAAACGAGGATATAGAAGTGGACTTTCATACAGCGGAAAAAAACTATATTAAGGCAATGACTGCTGGAATTTTAAAAATAATGTCCAAAATGGGGATTTCTACTATTCAAAGTTATCGTGGAGCACAAATTTTTGAAGCAGTTGGAATCAATGGAGAGGTGATCGAAAAATATTTCACTGGAACAGTATCTAGTTTAGGAGGAATTAAACTCAATACGATTGCAGAGGAAACGCTGATGCGACATAATACTGCATTTGCTGAAGACGAACAACCGCTAAAATTAGGCAGTGATTTCCAATATCGAAAAGATGGGGAAGCACATGCGCTAAATCCGGAAATTGTACGGATGCTGAAAAATGCTTGTCGTATGAATGATTATGAATTGTATAAGAAGTATGTACAGAAGGCAAATGGAGATCAACTAATTTTTGTTCGTGACTTGCTTACATTTAAAGAAACAGCACCGATTCCGCTTGATGAAGTTGAACCTGTTGAATCCATCATTCGCCGATTTAAAACAGGTGCGATGTCATATGGTTCACTAAGCCAGGAAGCTCATGAAACACTTGCGATTGCTATGAACCGACTTGGTGGTAAAAGCAACAGTGGGGAAGGTGGGGAACATCCGGACCGCTATAGACCGGACGTAAATGGTGATTCACGCCGAAGTGCCATTAAACAGGTTGCGTCCGGCCGATTCGGAGTAACAAGTAATTATTTAATAAATTGTGACGAAATTCAAATAAAAATGGCTCAAGGTGCAAAACCAGGAGAGGGCGGGCAGCTGCCAGGACAAAAAGTATATCCTTGGATTGCTGAAGTGCGCGGTTCAACACCGGGTGTTGGTTTAATTTCACCTCCACCACATCATGATATTTATTCAATAGAAGATTTAGCTCAATTAATTCATGATTTAAAAAATGCAAATCCAACTGCAAGAATTAGTGTGAAGCTTGTAGCAAAAGCGGGTGTAGGAACAATAGCAGCTGGTGTCGCAAAAGGACTTGCGGATGTCATCCTAATTAGCGGAGCTGACGGTGGAACTGGTGCAGCGCCAAGATCAAGTATTAAGCATGCAGGAATGCCTTGGGAGATTGGCTTAGCCGAAGCGCACCAAACATTGTTACTGAATGGTCTTCGTGATCGTGTAGTATTGGAAGCGGATGGAAAGCTAATGACTGGCCGCGACATCATAATGGCAACATTATTAGGTGCTGAAGAATATGGATTTGCTTCTACAGCTTTAGTGGTTTTAGGATGTGTAATGGTCCGTCAATGTCACCTTAACACCTGTCCAGTCGGAATTGCTACTCAGGATCCTGAGCTTCGTAAAAAGTTCCTTGGCAAGCCTGAAGACATTGAGAATTTCATGCGATTTATCACTCAAGATGTTCGTGAAATTATGGCTCAGTTAGGCTTCAGAACAATTAATGAAATGGTAGGTCGAACTGATTTATTAAAGACTAGCAACCAAGCAAAAGCACATTGGAAAGCTAAAACTTTAGATGTCTCTACACTTCTTTATCAACCTGCAGGAAATGGTAGCAGATATAATCAGCATAAACAAAATCATGGTCTTGAAAATTCACTAGATTATAAAGAGCTGTTAGCAGTGTGTAAGTCAGCACTTGAACACAAAAAGGAAGTTCGTGCATCCTTTCCTATTCAAAATATTAACAGGACTGTTGGTACAATCCTTGGTAGTGAGATTTCTAAGCGCTACGGAGCGGAGGGTCTTCCGGAAAATACAATTCAATTGAAATTTAATGGTTCGGCCGGACAAAGTTTTGGTTCTTTCCTCCCAAAGGGAGTCACATTATCTCTTGAAGGTGAGGCCAATGACTATGTTGGCAAAGGATTATCCGGAGGAAAAATCATAGTTTATCCATCTGAAAAATCAATTTTTAGACCGGAAGGAAATACGATTATCGGGAATGTTGCCTTTTATGGAGCAACATCTGGTGAAGCTTATATTCGCGGACTTGCCGGAGAACGTTTTGCTGTAAGAAACAGCGGGCTTAATACAGTAGTAGAAGGAATCGGAGATCATGGCTGCGAGTATATGACAGGTGGATGTGTTGTTATCCTTGGTTCTGTCGGTAAAAACTTTGCGGCAGGGATGTCTGGAGGCGTCGGATTCATTTTTGCAGAGGACTTGGAAGCTTTCCAAAAAAAGTGTAATCAGCAATTAGTTGATATTGAGCCTTTGGCAGATCATGAGGATAT
>JAEWMK010000161.1 GCA_023457235.1 Bacillota bacterium | reverse complement strand
CCACATGCAGCTGTGAAAATTACAAGAGCTAACATTACCAACATTAAAAGAAGATTTTTCATTTTTTTCATTTCCCCAAATTCCTCCTGAGTTGTTTGTTATCTTTAACAATTCTTAGTTTAATAGCTTAGTATTAAGCACATATAAACTAATCGTTAATCTTTTGTAAATACGACTATTTGGGTTCTTCAAGCTTAGAATTAGAAATAATACGGCTAATTTATTGGAAAATAATAGTTGGGGAGGTATAAACAGTTTAATAAAAGTTATAAAAAACTATAAAAATATAAAAAACACTACTGAAACATCTTTTGTTATTTGATACAATAAAATTATCAAATACCGAGGTGTTTTTTTATGGGAAAGAAACTTAAGCTCAGTCAAGCAGCAGATATGATAGGCGTTAATAAAGTAACATTAAGAAATTGGGCAAATGAAGGAAAAATGGAACATATAGTCACACCTTCTGGCCATCGACTGTTTGATGAAGAAGTTATACGAGCTTTCATTTTTAATGAAAAGGTTGACCTGCAAAAAGAAAATCCAATAAAAAAAGTTTGTATATATGCAAGGGTTTCAACTAAAAAACAAATGGAGTCTGGAAATTTAGATCGGCAAATAAGTCGTTTGACCAATCATGCTGTTGAAAAAGGATATAAAATTGAAAATATCTTTAAAGAAGTGGCAAGTGGTATCAATGAAAATCGAAAAGAGTTAAAAAAACTTTTGGATTATGTTAAGGAAAACAATGAATCTATTGTTCTAATTGAATATAAAGACCGATTAGCCCGATTTGGATTTCAATATTTAGAAAAGTACATTCAAGATTTTGGTTCTACTATTGAAGTGGTAGAAGAAATAGGAAAAGACGATGAAAAGGAACTGATTGAAGACCTAATTGCTATAACCACTTCTTTTTCTGCTCGTATTTATGGAAAACGCGGGGGTAAAAAGGCAACTGAAAAAATCAGTTTTATACTTAAAAATGCTGAAAAAGAAGACTGAAAGAGGTCAACGATACATGAAAAAATCCAAAAACATGGGGAAGAAAGATGATAGAACCACTATTCCAGCATGCTTATTTGATTTAACTGAAGACATGATAAAGGAGTTGGATACATTCATGTTTGATTATGGATTCATGTATCGTTATGCCTTTAATAGATACATAGAAATTGAAAGTTATTGTCTAACAACAGAAGACATCCAAAAAAGTGTCCAAGAACTTGAGAAAGAGTTATCTGTCAAAACAGGATACCCTATTCGAGTGGCAAAAGATACTGTATGTGACGCTAAACAACTAGTTCATTCTCAACATGAATTGATGAAACATTATCGGGACAATTGGAAAGAAAAATATGAAAACACAAAAAATAAATATGATCAATTAGCAGCGATACCTACTGTCAACCCAAATTCCATTCGCATAATTGGTTTGCGTAGAAAAATGGAGAAACAACAAAAGAAAATGGCCTTTTATGAAAAACATATTTCAAATCATACCTTTCCTCCGGTTATTTTTGGCGGAAGAAAGAATTTTGAAAAACGTCAAAAAAACGAAATCACTCAAATGGAATGGAAAGAACTTCGTAATGGGCGCATTTCATCCCGTGGAGATGCTACAAAAGGCGGAAATCCAAACCTTCGAGTAATTAAAACAGAAAACGGTTTTGCTCTTCAAGTGATTTCAAATCGTAAGATTCAAACAGGCAAAACTTTTACATATGAAAAAACAATCATGCCATTATACATCGCAACGAAGCGTTGTAAGAAAACAGGCCTTTTAAAGGGTAGAAAATACCCGGAAATAATGCGTAGAATTCTTGAAAAAGGCAGTGCTTATGAAGTAGAAATTTTAAAACGCAATGGGAAATATTACGTTCATATAGTTGTTAAAGATGAAATCCCTGTTATTAATAAAAATATCTATGGTTATTTAGGTACAGATACAAATATCGATGGGTTGGCACTTTGTCATGTAAACCTAAAAGGTTCACCGCTTCATTTTGAATGGGTTGGCGACGGCGGATTACAATACTATTCCTCAGATAAAAGAGAAAATAAGATTTGGGAAATGGCTCATTATGTTATTAACTATTGTTTGAAACACAATCTTGGCCTAGTAATTGAAGATTTAGAAGAAATGAATAATAGACAAATGGATAAACGGCTACAAAGGAAAATCCACCAATTTTGTTATAAGAAAATACTAAAATGTATAGAAGCTCTTTGCATCCGATACGGTGTTAAATTAATAAAAGTAAAACCACAATATACATCTGTTATTGGAAGATTAAAATATCAAACAAAATATCGAGTGAATGTTCACCTTTCTGCTGCTTTTGTGATCGCAAGAAGAGCACTCGACTTAAACGAAAAAGTTCCCGATAAATTAATTTCGATTTTAACAAGGGAACAAAAAGAAAAATTGCGCGAACAAAATGAATGGAAACAATGGAGCATTGTTAAAACACGTATAACTAATTTGTTGAAAAAGTGAAAAGCAAAATTCTATCAATGGCACGATTGCAAAAAAATGTTTTTTATACAGTAAACAAACCCGAAAAGAAAAAAACGACTAAAAGTAAAACTTTAGCCGTTTAATTATAAAATTAAATTATTTTTAATATTAGTTCCATCCTTAGTTGGAACGTCGTGAAGAAGACTAAGGGTATCTTATTAAGGACGGGTTACACCCGTAGTAAGGAATCTTCTTCGGAAAATTTTCACGGTGTCTTGCGCATCTGGAACCTTACTGGTGGAGCGAGAGCTGCCCCTGAGTGCGAAATCCTGTGAGCGCACGGCTTCTTATGAAGCTGCAAAACTCTAAACTTTATGCTTAATAATAGTTTTTTGTAGTTTTTGTGAACCAGGATTAAAATTATAAGAGATCAGCGCTTGTGGTAAAATAGGAATACAAAAAAATGTACACACTTACAAAATTGGCGGTGTACAAGTTGTTGATTATAATAAAATGCAATTAGTATTTCTGAACACAATTAATAAATTTTCGTTTAATTTATAAAAGGGATTACCCGAATTTTTCTTTTAACTTTTCAAATTCAATAAATAGGCCTCCCACATTATCTTTATATAATAGTTGTTCTTTAATTAATCTTGAATATGTTCTACTAATTGACCCACGTGAGGCTCCCACCATTTTTGCTAGATCAGTAGTAGTAAACTGGAATTTTAAGTGGCATTGGCCGTTTTGGGCAATTTCCCCATACCTTTCACATAGTCGTAAAAGTAATTTTACAATTTGCATATTCCTTTCAAGGAGAACCTGCTCTTCAAGACGAGTTTGGAGATCTATAATGCGTTCATTCATTAAGCTAAAAAGCTTAATTATAACATCCGGGTTATCTAATAGTAATGATTCGAAATCACGTACTCCAATCGATCCTATTATCGAATCTTCTAGCGCCTCGGCATTTGCCTGAAAAGTAACTTCTCTGGAAATACCTTCCAAAGGAAAAATATCACCTTTCTGCATGATCCATACAATTTGCTCTCTTCCGCTGGAATCCTTGTTAAAAATTTTAACCTTCCCTTTTATTATGAAATAGATTTCATCTAGTGACGTACCTTTTGAAAAAATTTGTCCGTGATTTTTGTATTGTCTTAAACGAGTGATATTTAGGAGGTGTGTTAACGCATTTTCATTCAATTCCTTTATTATAGGAAAATTTTTAATACTATCTTTCAGAAAACTCATTTCAAAATCTCCCCTATCCACGATTTATACATAATTTCTTAAAATGACTATTCAAATATACCGTATACCCTTATTGGTATTATGTGACTTAAATCACAAAAATTGTGTATGTTCTTTGTACATTTCGTGTTGATTTTGTGGGGTAAATGTTAATTTTTGACGAAATAATTGTGAGTTTATTGTGAAGTAAAAGTATTTTTGATATATAAAGGCAATAAAAAAGACCTGAAATCGTTTTACTTCAGGTTCCAACAATATACTTTTTACTAAACTACAAGATATCCATCCAAATTTTCACTGCCGTGGCGAATATTAGGATTGCCAAAATAACTTGAAGAATTTTGGTATTTACCTTTTTTCCGGCCATCGCTCCGAGCGGTGATGCGATTAAGCTGGCAATGACCATTATTAATGCTGGAAAGTATTCCACTTGCCCGGTTGTAAGCTTTCCTACCGTTGAACCAATCGATGAAATAAAGGTAATCGCTAATGACGAGGCGATCGTCATCCTTGTCGGGATCTTTAAAACGACAAGCATAATCGGTACTAACAAAAAGGCGCCTGCTGCTCCAACGATTCCAGCCCCCACACCAACGATAAAAGCTAATGTGGCAGCGAGCCATTTATTAAATTTCACTTGATCAAGCGGAATATCATCAATGCCCTTCTTCGGAATAAACATCATCACCGCTGCAATGGCTGCTAATATTCCGTAGATGCCATTGATTCCGCCCTCTGACATTAATTTTGAACCATACCCACCGATAAAACTTCCAACTAAAATACTGATCCCCATATAAGCAATTAATGGTTTATTTAAGAATCCACCCTTTCGGTAGGCCCATACACCACCGATTGTTGCAAAAAACACTTGAACTGCACTAATTCCTGAAACTTCATGAGCACTAAACGCTGCGAGACCAAATAATGGTGGGATATATAAAAGCATCGGATATTTAATGATAGAACCGCCTATGCCAAGCATTCCTGAAATATAAGAGCCAACAAAGCCGATTAAAAAGATCGTAATAATAAATGCAAAATCCATGAATTTATTCTCCTTCCTTATTAAGGAAAGGGATCTAAAGTAGATCCCTTTTTTGACACTTTATTCAGCGTGGTGAACAGCACAACGGTTTGGACCTATTTCTAGTTCCTGCATTTTTTCAACATCTGCTGATACCATGCCACGATTAATAGAGACAATTTCCTCAAAGTTAGGCGGTTTAACTGAACTTGCTGATTTTTCAACCTGGTCAAGGAATTCCTCTTCACTCGTATTAAACATCTTCTCGTTACGCTTCCGAATATCGCCAAGTGTTGCCCCAATAAAACCAGACGAATTCATTTCATCATCCAGGCTGGCATAATGACCTGGAAGAACAATCACATCATCAGCAATCGCTGATACCTTAGAATAAACAGTGTTGTATAGGTCCTTTGCCCATTTTCTTACCTTATTACCAAGATCAGGACGTCCTAAGCCGCTCACAAAAATAGTATCCCCAGAGAATAATAACTTGTTATTTACAAAGAACGATACACTTCCTGGTGTATGCCCGGGTGTTTTTACTGCTAGCACTTCTAGTGTGACGTTGTTAAATACTATCTTCTCGTGATCTTCTAAAGGATTGAAATCAAATGTTGCACCTTCACTTTTCATCAGATAGTAGTCTGCGCCTGTCTTATCAGCTAGCATTTTACCACCTGAAATATGGTCTGCATGGAGATGCGAGTCAACAATATGCTTAACCTTCGCTCCTACTTCCTGAGCAGCAGCCTCATATTGTTCTACAAATCTTGATGGGTCTACAATTAGAGCTTCCCCATCAGAAACTACCATGTATGATAGACAGCCTTTTCCAACACGTACAAATTGGTACACTGTAATATGTTGATCTTCATATACTTTTGTTTTGTGTAAAAATTCACTCCATGATTTCATCCCGCCCTCTAAATAAGAAGAACTAATACCGGCTTCATCCAAAAACTCTGCCACCATCATCGATGAACCTTCTTTTGCACAGACTACTAATATTTCCTTATCAGTAGGAATCTTATCTTGAATAGGCTCAATCCCATCAATTAATTCGAAATAAGGAACATTCAAATATTCGAAGTTCTCCCCCTCAATTTTCCAATCATTAAAATCAGTCTCATTACGAACATCTAGGACAAATAAATTATCCTTATTCAAAACTTTTTCAGAAATTTCTTGTGCCGTTATTTTATTCACCGACATCTATTTTACCCCCCAAGGTATTTATGATTGTAAAAAAAATAAGTGATTTAGAACGTTAACGTGATATCTGCATCTTTTGCATATTCTAAGAATGTTACAGCCCCACCAATATCAATACCATCAACAAACGCTTCTTTCTCTAGCCCCATTACATCAATCGTCATTTGGCAACCAATAAATCTTACACCCATTTCTTGGGCCATCGCTACTAATTCTGGAATTGCCGGTACATTTGCTTTTGCAAAGCCTTCTGCAAAATGTTCTTTTCCTTCAGGCATTGGAAGTTGTTTGTGTGCTTCCTTGTGAATTAAGTTTAATCCTTCGAACGTAAAGAAAATCGCTACTTCCATATCTGTTGCTGCTGCTGCTGTTGCGATATTAAACACCTTATATGCATCAAATACTCCACCATTACTTGCGATAATTGCTACCTTTTTAGTCATTTTAAATTCCTCCTAAATTTTGTTTTTGTTATGTTTTTTATTTATTTAATCCTGTCGTTTTTCCAGACCATTGACTCATTCCTGGTACGACATTAAAAACTTTACTAAATCCATTTTCATCAAGCTTCTGAGCCGCTAGGTCACTGCGGTTTCCTGTACGGCAAATGACATAAATCTCATTATCTTTATTTAATTCTTCCATTCGATCCTCAAGGTCACCTAACGGAATTGAAATAGCTTCAGGAATATGGTTAAAAGCATATTCTGCTTCCTCTCTTACATCAAGTACGACAATTTTTTCATTTTCCTTTAATTTGATTTCAAGTTCTTCATTATTAATAACGTTTGGATGATTTTTTTCCAGGTTGTCATCATTCGAAGACTTCCGAATATAATGCTTCAATACATTTTCTTCTTCGACTGTACCTAAATATTGGTGACCGGTACTTTCAGACCAAGCTTTAATATCGGCCTTTGAGCCTTTATCCGTTGCCTGAATTTCTAACACAAGACCAGCCTCTAGATCATTTATTGCTTTTTTTGTTTTTACAATTGGCATTGGACATGATAATCCTTTTGCATCCAGTATTAAATTAGCTTTTATACTATTCATTACAAACCTCCATTTGGTGTGTCACCACTAATATATATTTACAGGTATAGGTATACATGGCTGTAAAAAAATTTATTCTACAGACCCTTCCCAAGCAAGCATTCCGCCTGACATGTTTTTCACCTTAAACCCATAATTTTCAAGAAATTGTGTTGCTCGGCCACTTCGAGCACCAGATCGACAGACCATAATGTAGTCTTCTGATTTGTCTAACTCATTCATGCGAAATTCCAACAATCCTAAAGGTATATTAATAACACCAGGTATTTTTCCAGCTGCCACTTCATCGATTTCACGAACGTCAATAAGGTTTATATTCTCACCATTTTTCACTAATTCTTCAACTTGTTTTGCTGTAATAGTCTTCACCTATCAAACCTCCATCGATTTTAATGTAATTATCCCTTTTTAATCCAAAATTTTAATACTTCTTTATCAACAACTTGATTTATTAATTCATGACCGCCAGATCTTGCCCAAGCAGCTAGATCATTTTTTGCCCCTTTATCAGTAGTATGGATTTCTAATACTTGACCAGATTCAAGTTCGCTAATAGCCTTTTTTGTTTTTACGATAGGCATTGGACATGCTAACCCTTTTGCGTCTAAAATTTTATCAGCATTCATAATTTAAACCTCCGAATTAAATGTGATTAATATCACTTACAAGTATTATATTATACCCTGTTGGGTATTTTGTCAACATATCTATTTAAAAAATATAAAAAATAAAAGATCGTTCATTTATGCGCAATAATGAACATTCACAGTACCCAAACATTTGTAATTCGCAAAGGAATTTAGGTATGAAAAATCATAGGCGGAGAATTTTCTGCTAATGTCTATTGGGGAGGCTTAAGAGGCAGATATAAGCGGAGATATTCCGATTAGCTTCTCAAAATAAGACAAAATCCAAAGATTTGGATACTATAACCGGAAAAACTTCCTTTATTTTTAGGGAAATAAAGGTATTTCCCGATTTAAACGGAATTTTACCGTTTATTTTTCAAACACAGGGAAATCAGCATTCAGAAAGCCCAAATTAAATAACTTTGTCTGATAATTCGATTCATTAACAGGGGAATGTATTTGGTTAGGACTCCTTTCTTATACATATTTAACATGGTCATTTACATCTTTTTAGCAACTCAATTATCAGATCGAGAATATCCATTCGCAAGTTGTTACTTACTATGTGATTTATTGTGCGATTTTATCTGCTAATTTACCCAAAACCTTGATACAGCAATAAAAAATAGGATGAGAAAATTACTGCGATTTCGTACCCTATTTGTATTGCGGTTTACTGCTTTGCACCTTTAAAGAGAACCCGTTATCTTTATTTAATTGTAAACTCAAACTTTTCCATTAAATGCAATCCCATTGCATCAATATGATAATAGACATAATATGTGCCCGCTTGTTCAAATGCTTTTTCAAGCTGATAATGTCCTTCTCCAGCATGTTCAATCAGAATATTTTCATGCTCACCGTCTTCTTGCGATTCGTGCCAGATTTCAAACTCAACACGGTCCGCATCAGCAATAGGTTCCCCTTCGACACTTACAAATGCATCAAATAGAATCGGTTCACCTACCCCCACTTCC
>JAEWMK010000160.1 GCA_023457235.1 Bacillota bacterium | reverse complement strand
ACTGCCTTACTTTATCTGCTAAACAAGAAAAGATGTCTGGTGGTATCTCAATATTGGTCTGTTTGTTAATTTCTATCGAAAACTGTTGCTCGGATTTTCGTTCGATCACCACTTTAACCTTTGAATCAGCTACTGCCCAAGATGCAAAATCAAAAAGGTATTGAAAGATGGAAATAAAACTTTGCTGAATTTCTCCCGGCAGCAATGTGATTCGCTGATCTAATAATATAAATTTAATTTTATCTCCTCTTTTTGTTTTCTCCTCTATAAAATAGCTAGATAACACTGACTTTTGATTTTCCTTTTTATCTTCTAAAGCCGGCCGTACCACTTCACGTTCTTGAATATAGGAAGCCAACATTTCTTCAGCGATTTCTTTTATGCGACTAACCTCGTTCGGACCAAACTCTCGATAGGACCTTTGCCCAATCATAAGAACGCCAATCATTTGATTCTGAAGCAATAATGGTACAGCTACAGCGGATTTTAGTTCTTCAATAATTAAAATTGGGAATTCAATTGCTTCATCTTGAAGCTCCTCAGGAAATCTTGTAATGATAAATTCCCGCTTTGTTTTTAACGTACGACCCGCTATTCCTTTACCACTTCTTACTACAATACTTGTATAACGTTGGTTCAACGAACCTATAGCAAGCCGCCATCGGAATTCAAGATTAATAGGATCGTAGAAGGCAATAGCAGAAAAGTCTGCATTTAGTTCCGTTACGGTGGACTGAAGTTTTTTATATAGTATCTCTTTTAACCCTAGTTTTTCATTTTTCATGTTTTCACCTAATTTTCTAATAAGCCTCGTTTTAATGCAAACTGTACAAGGTCTCGTCTTGTTGTAATTTGCAGTTTTTCCATCATTTTTGATTTGTGTGTTTCAACTGTTCTTGGACTAATCTTTAAAAGTTCAGCAATTTCTTTATTTGTATAACCTTTTGCCACCAGACTAAAGATTTCTTTTTCCCGCTCAGAGAGAAGATCATAGGAATCCTCATAATCTTCGCCCCTATCATGAAGGACATGTTCAATCATTTTTTTCTGCGCACTTGGGTAAAGATAAGCTTGACCGGAATACACTTGGCGAATAGCCGTTACAAGCTCCTGACCCAACGAAGATTTTAACAAAAATCCAGATGCGCCGGCTTTTAATGCTCTAAATAACGAATCTTGATCATCATGCATAGAAAGAATAATAACCTTAATGTCTGGATAGCTTTGTGTAATCTCACTTGTCGTTGGTAGCCCATCTCTACCATTCGGCATACTTAAATCCATAATGATGATATCCGGCTTGGTTTGGGGAATTTTTAATAAAGCCTCATTTCCCTCTGCGGCTTCGCCAATAACAAACATGTCGGTTTGAGCATTTAATAATAAATGCAGCCCTTCTCGAACTACTGCATGATCATCAACTAAAAAAATCCTAATTTTATTCATCCTTATCACCTTATGTTATTGGAATTTGCACTTGAACTTTTGTTCCTTTACCTACCTCGGACACAATGGAGAACACACCGCCCAGCATGGAGGCCCTCTCTTCCATGCTATAAATTCCAACTCCATTTCGGTTCGTTGGATTCATTTCAAATCCTTTTCCAAAGTCCGTAATAGATAAGGAAACGATTTCTGCTTTTCTATCAATATCAATAACAATATCAATACGCTCAGCACTAGAATACTTGGCAGCATTAATCAACGCCTCTTGCGCAATTCGATACAATGCCGTTTCAATAGCTGAAGGCAACCGCTCATTCCCTCTTTTGGATGTAAGATTAATTTGCATACCAAATCGGGTGCCTAATTCTCGAATAAATATTTTTAATGTTGAAATCAACCCATGATCATCCAATGTGGATGGACGTAATTCTGCCGATAAATTCCTTACATCTTCAATCGTTTCCTTAATCATCAGCTGCAGTTTATCTAAATAAATGTCTAGCTCCTTTTTATTTTTAGGAATAGATTTGATGACATCAACTTGTAAAAGCATCCCAAACAAAGATTGACCCACCCCATCATGCAGTTCTCTAGAAATAAGTTTCCTTTCCTTTTCCTGAGCTTGTAAAATGGAATGTGTAATTAACTTTTGAATCTGTTTATGTTCCTCTTTTCGTTTTTCACTAATAGGCTGCAAACCAACAACAATCCCTCTTTCCTTTTCTGGAGTTGTATAATAGGAGGTCGTTGCTTGAACAGGAACCAATACATTGTTCGTATTTTTTATATAAAGTTCAACTGGATTTTCCTCATCACTAGTTAAAAAACACTTTGAAACATCACATATTTTATCTGCCCCAGGATAATTTGAGCAAACTTCGCAAAAATTTTCTATTTCATTATTTCGTAAACCTAAAAGATTCTTACCCGCATCATTTAGGCTGATAATCCTTCTATCTTTATCAAGAATAAAAAGGCCCTGTGCACTATTTTTTATAACCGCCAGCAGCTGTTCTTGTTGGGAGCGAATATTTCTCTCTTGTAAGAAAATAATTACAAAAAATACTGTGATAATAATTAGGACGAATAAAAATAAAGGCAACTTTGCTGAATAATCAACTTCTATCTCAAGCATATAGATTAAAGATTGAATAATGACCAGAGAGACTACGATGCTGAACATACCGTTTTTCAAATGAAATAATGCAAACGAAGTAAATTTACTACGATTACCTGAAATCATATCTGCCTTCCTTTCATAATCATTTTTACTCTTTAATTTTCTGCATGGTATATGTAGGATGCCTTTTTATAGTCCCTTTCTTCACTCTATCCTTTATTTTCACAGCTGCACTGGCATAATACAGTGATTTTTTAACGCTTTTTTATTTATTTTTCTACTTTTTTGTGAACTTTGTCACTGAACAAATCAAAAAAAACCGCAGATAGATACTATTATTGCTGCGAATGTTTTCGTTTCAAGCGTTGGGGATTTGGTTGCTAAAATAGGCGTGATGTAACAGTAGTTGAATTGGGATTATAGTAGAAAAGGGAGCCTTAGGCTCCCTTTTCTATAAATAAATGATAATTTGCTCTTCAATTAAGTTACATAATTGTTGAATCGAGAAGCATGATAATCGTCCCTTGATTCTGATTATTTACATAATCTACAAAGTACTGTCTTCGCTCAACATATTTCCCTTGACGAGTTAGATCCAAATAAATCGGATCTAACAAATGTTTTAAAAATACACCTCTTACTCTAACATCCTTACATTTCGTTTTTATTTCTTTCCTTGTTGCATCTAAAAATTCAAGGTATTGTTCATAGGAATTATCAAAAACTTCTTCCATGTCAGCTTTTATTTTTTGGGCCAGGGAAGGACTGCCTCCAGATGTTGAGATAGCTATGGCCAACTTTCCCCTCCTGAGAACAGTCGGGACAATGAATGTAGATATCCCCGGTTGATCGACGACATTGATTAACTGTTGTTGACTAACGGCATCGTAAACCTGAAAATTTGTTTCTTTGGAATTTGTCGCTGCAATCACAAGAAAGTTATTGATTACATCGTTTTTCTCAAAATGTTTCTCTTTAAGCACGAGCAAGTTTGTTTTTGCCCATTCCTTTATTTCCTCTGAACAAACAGGACTTACAACCGTTATCAGAGCTTTCGCTTCCAATAATGCTTTAATTTTTCTAGTTGCCACCTTTCCACCACCAACAACGACACAATGCTTCTTTTCCAAGTTCAACATAATCGGATAATTTGCCATAAAAAAGCACTCTCCTACTACTAGTTTGCTTGAAATTGTTCTAATAGCTAGTGTTCAATCGCCTCTTGCTCCCATTCATCTACCTCATGAGTAAAGTATGAAAGGCGAATTTTTCGATATTGCTTGGTCGAATAAAGGACATCGCGGTCTTTTATACCAACCTCATCTTCAATTGCCTGGAGGAGATTTTCACATTCTTCTTTATCTTTTCCATGTACCATCGTAAAAATATTATAAGGCCAATCCGGATAGGACGGACGTTTATAGCAATGGCTCACAGCTTTAAATGATGCCATTTTTGCCCCGATTTCCTCTACTTTCTCC
>JAEWMK010000159.1 GCA_023457235.1 Bacillota bacterium | reverse complement strand
GTACTGTGGTTATTTGGGGTATTTTGGTGGGTGGATAATACATGGTCGTTTTCGGGACGCGGGGGTGGGATCTCTGGTCCAATTGGGGTGGGACGCGGGGGCGGGATCTCTGGCCCAGATGGGGATCTCTGGCCCAGATGCTGATTATACCACTATGGAAAAACAAAAAGTATGGTGGATCCCGTTTATTAGTCAGGGCACCATACTTTACCAATTTTATTCGATTATTTAGATTTCTGACTATGTCTTTCGACAAGTACGTTTAATACTTCATCTAATGGAAGCTTTTGCTCACGCAATAATACTAGTACGTGGTAGATTAGGTCGGCTACTTCCCACTTTAATTCTTCTGGGTCGCGGTTTTTGGCAGCAATTACTACTTCTGTTGCTTCTTCGCCAACTTTTTTAAGAATTTTATCGACGCCTTTATCAAATAAGTACGTTGTATAGGCACCTTCCGGCATTTCGGCTTCACGCTCGGCGATCACACTTTCAAGTTCGTTAATGATGGCAAAGCGGTCGGTGCTACTTGGGACGTCACTGTTTGTTGTTTTGCCATCGGCATCAGCCGTTTCCTTCTCGGTTTCAGCCAATAACGAACCGCTGAAACAGCTATAGGAACCTGTATGACAAGCTGGACCTGCTGGAACTACGAGCACAACTAAAGCGTCCTGGTCGCAATCATATTTGATATCGATGATTTTTTGTGTGTTGCCTGATGTTTCACCTTTGTGCCAAAGCTCAGCACGGGAACGGCTCCAAAACCATGTTTCTTTTGTTTCCAATGATTTTTTTAATGATTCTTCGTTCATATAAGCAAGAGTTAGAACTTCTTTACTTACTGCGTCTTGGACGATTGCGGGGATTAACCCTTTTTCATTAAATTTTACTTGTGAAACGTTCATCGAACATTCACTCCTTTTTTACGGAGATAGTCTTTAACTTCTTTCACTGATGTTTCTTTATAATGAAAAATAGAAGCTGCCAAAGCTGCGTCTGCTTTTCCGAGGGCAAAGGCGTCGACAAAGTGATCCGCATTTCCTGCTCCACCGGATGCAATAACCGGTACGGAAACAGCTTCGCTTACCGCTTTTGTTAAAGCTAGATCAAAACCTGACTTTTCTCCATCTTTATCCATACTTGTTAACAGAATTTCGCCTGCCCCACGTTTGACAACCTCTTTTGCCCACGCGATCACTTCATAGTCTGTCGCATTGCGGCCGCCATGTGTATACACTCGCCAAGACTCTAACTGTTCATCATATTTTGCATCAATCGCTACAACGATGCATTGGGAGCCGAAAAATTCCGCACCTTCTGAAATGAGTTCGGGACGTTTTACTGCTGCGGTATTTAAGGAAACCTTGTCCGCACCAGCACGCAAAATGCGCTTCATATCCTCCAATGTATTGATGCCTCCGCCAACTGTAAACGGAATCGCAAGCTTTGCTGCCACCCGTTCAACAACATCAACCATCGTTTCACGGCCTTCGTGGGAAGCTGAAATGTCGAGGAATACTAATTCATCGGCACCTTCTTGGTCGTAAAATTCTGCTAACTCCACTGGGTCACCGGCATCACGAAGCTCAACAAATTGAACACCTTTTACAACTCGTCCTTCTTTTACATCCAAGCAAGGAATAATTCGTTTCGTAATCATCATCCGTTCACCTCGCTTATTGCTTCTTTCACTGTAAATTGCTTTGTATATAACGCCTTGCCAACAATCGCACCGGCAACACCGCTAGCTTCATATTCTTTGAGATTTACTAAATCTTTTAATTGGCTCACACCACCAGAAGCAATCACCTGTTTGCCAGTTGCCTCAGCCATCTCGACAATCGCTTTTATATTCGGACCTGACAGCATCCCGTCCGTTGCAATATCCGTAAAAATAAACACTTCCGCACCAGCATCAGCCAGTGTTTTTCCAAGCTCAGTTGCTTTCACATTTGATGTATTTAACCAGCCCTCAGTAGCAACATAGCCATCCTTGGCATCAATGCCGATCGCAATTTTTTCACCGTATTTAGCAAGCATCGCTTTTACAAAATCAGGGTCAGAAATTGCCGCACTACCAAGGATAACACGGCTTACACCATTTTCAAGGTAAAAAGCAACATCGTCTTCCGAACGGATGCCTCCGCCAATTTGCACTTTTACATTCAGTTTGTTGGCAACTTCAAGCACATGTTCATGGTTTACGCGCTGACCCGCTTTCGCTCCATCAAGGTCAACCATGTGAATCCACTCTGCACCCTCATCAGCAAAAACCTTTGCCATCTCGTATGGAGAATCACCGTAAACCGTTTCTTTATTATAATCGCCTTGCAATAGACGCACACATTTGCCACCGCGCATATCAATCGCCGGATAAATCGTAAATGTCATTTTTATTCCCTCTCCTCTCTATAATGCCTACCGAAAAACCAAAACTACCTTCCTTCCACAACTCCAGCGAAATTCATGAGAATTGATAAGCCAATCTCACTGCTCTTTTCCGGATGGAACTGGGTCCCGTACACATGGCCTTGACCAACAACGGCCGGTACTTCAACATCATAGCTACTGCTAGCTAAAACAACATTTTGCTCCTCTGGCACGGCATAATAAGAATGAACAAAATAAACATGACCCTGTTCAACATTTTGCAGCAACGCTGATTCAGGATCGTGGAAATTCAGCTTATTCCAGCCCATATGCGGCACTTTATATTTTTCACCAGAAGCAGTTACGCCTGGGAATTTTACTATTTTTCCTTTTAAAAATTGCAGGCCAATTGTTGGGCCGTTTTCTTCACTTTCATCAAATAAGAGCTGCATCCCAAGGCAAATGCCGAGTAACGGCTTACCCGCTGCGACTTCATTTTTTATAAAAGTAGTTAAATTCGTTTCATTTAAAATCGTCATTGCATCACGAAAGGCACCAACACCGGGTAAAATCAAGCCTTTACATTCATGCAGTTTATTTTTATCATCAGTCACAATATATTGATAGTTCATTCGTTCAAGCGCCTTTGAGACGCTGTATAAATTCCCCATCCCATAGTCGATAATCCCGATCATTCTAACATTCCTTTCGTTTATTGCGTTTTCGGGCGGGCCGGGCCATGGGGTCGGGTTCTGTGGCCCACTTATGGCATTCCAGTGATGGGACGTTCGCCCCGACTACAACATGCTATCCGCCATATGCATTCTGTTACAGCATTCCTTTTGTTGAAGGGACCCCTTTAACACGCGGATCGATCATCGTTGCTTCATCCAACGCGCGTCCAAATGCTTTAAAGATGGCCTCAATAATATGGTGTGTATTATGTCCATAATGAACGATCACATGTAAATTCATACGTGCTTCAAGCGCCAGCTTCCAAAGAAATTCATGAACAAGCTCTGTATCAAAGGTACCGACACGAGCACTTGGTAGCTCAGCACGGAATTCAAGATGTGGGCGGTTGCTAAGGTCAACTACAACCTGCGCCAGTGCTTCATCCATCGGAACAAACGCATTGCCGTAGCGCTTGATTCCTTTTTTATCACCCAACGCTTCTCTAAGAGCTTGTCCCAAGCAAATGCCGATATCCTCTGTTGTATGGTGATCATCAATTTCAACATCACCAACTGCGTCAATTGTTAAATTGAATTGACCGTGCTTTGTAAAAAGATCAAGCATGTGCGTTAAAAACGGCACGCTTGTTTCAAGCTTTGATTGCCCTTCACCATCAACGGCAAAGGAAAGTTTAATATCAGTTTCATTCGTTCTTCTTTCAACACTTGCTTCACGAATCATTGCGTATCCCTCCTATTTTGGGTGTTGTTTAATTTTATTAAAGGCCGGCTATATCTGTTTTATGCTTTCGACCAGGGGTCGGGCACGTTCGTAAGATTGTTAATATTAGTTAAGCCGCTGTTCCACCGCACGGGCGTGTGCTTCTAAGCCTTCGAGCCTTGCTAATGCTGCAATTTTATGGCCGTTTTCCAAAACAGCTTTTTTACTATACGAAATGATGGATGATTTTTTTACAAAATCATCAACATTTAATGGGCTTGAGAACCGGGCTGTACCGTTTGTTGGTAAGACGTGGTTTGGTCCGGCGAAATAGTCGCCGATTGGTTCTGAGCTGTTTTCGCCTAAGAAAATCGCACCAGCGTGGCGGATTTGGCCGATAATACCCATTGGGTCAGCTGTCATTACTTCTAAATGTTCTGGTGCAAGCTCGTTCACTGCCTCAATCGCCTGTTCCATTGTGTCAGTAACATAAATCGCACCATAATCACGGATGGATGCACCGGCGATTTCAACACGCGGTAAAGTCGCCAATTGTTTTTCAACTTCCGCAGAAACCTTTTCGGCTAGCTCCATGGATGGAGTAACTAGAACGCTTGATGCTCTCATATCATGCTCAGCCTGCGATAATAGATCTGCTGCGATATAAGCCGGATTCCCTGCCTCGCCATCAGCCAATACAACAATTTCACTTGGACCGGCAATCATATCAATATCAACGTCGCCAAATACTTCGCGTTTCGCTAATGCGACATAAATATTGCCCGGTCCAGTTATTTTATCAACTGCTTTGATTGTATCTGTACCATAGGCCAGTGCGCCAATCGCTTGGGCACCGCCCACCTTGTAAATCTCACGAATACCGCATTCGTTTGCAGCAACTAACACTCCCGCTGGCAGCTTGCCATCCTTACCCGGAGGTGTCACCATCGCAATCCGGCCAACACCGGCTACCTGTGCAGGGATAACGTTCATCAATACAGATGAAGGATAAGCTGCCGTTCCACCGGGAACGTAGACACCAACCGCATCCAAAGGTGTTATTTTTTGCCCAAGGATCGTACCATCAGCCTCAGTTGTAATCCATGATTGGCGAACTTGACGGCTATGATAATTGCGAATGTTTTCTGCTGCTTCACGAATATAGCCGACAACATCTTCAGGCACTAATTTGTAGGCTTCCTCGATTTCCTCCTCAGTCACCATCAATGAATCAAGCTGTACACCGTCGAATTTTGCGGTATAGTCTAGGAGAGCTTGGTCTCCATTCTTTTTTACATTTTCAAGAATCTCAAGAACGGCATTGCGTTGCTGTTCTGTTCCAGAATCCAGATCTCGTTTTAATGATAATCCTTCCGTGACACGTTCTATTTTCATCTTAATTCGCTCCTTCAATAACGGTTGATAAGCGCTCGACCATATCATCGATAAATTGATCCTTCATCCGGTAGGAGACTGGATTTACAATGAGGCGGGACGTTATATCCTCAATGCGTTCAAGCTCCACCAAGCCATTTTCTTTTAAAGTGCGGCCTGTTGAGACGATATCGACGATTCGTTCCGCCAGACCGATTAATGGCGCAAGCTCAATTGAGCCATTCAGCTTAATGATTTCTACCTGCTCTCCTTGTTCACGGAAGTAACGTGAAGCAACAGATGGATATTTAGTTGCAATCTTCGGTGCCACACTTACTGCCTTTGCGTTCGGTAAGCCGGCTACCGCCAAATAACAAGCACTAATCTTCAAATCTAGCACTTCATACACATCTCGATCTTCCTCAAGCATAACGTCTTTACCGGCAATACCAAGGTCGGCTACCCCATGCTCAACATAAGTTACAACATCCATCGGCTTTGCTAAAATAAATCTTATATTTTCTTCCGGTACATCAATGATTAGTTTCCGGGAATCATCAAATTCTGGTGGAAGTTTATAACCGGCCCGTCGTAAAAGTCCGGCTGCTTCTTCAAAAATTCGCCCTTTCGGCATTGCAATTGTTAACATCGTTGAACTAGTGCTCATTGGCCGCCCTCCTTTCCAGGCTTTCCAATACAATAAGCTACATCTTGGTAGCGGCTTGTAAATAAATCTACATCTTCAATTCCAGTTATATCTTGAAGAACTACTTTTTCACCATTCTCCCGCTTCAAGCGAGCCATTTCAATTGCTTCCTGTCTGCGCTCATAGCTGAAAATGATAAGTGAAATCGGAGTAGAATCCTCTGTTCCACCTAAAGCTTGAACTAGACGGTCAACGCGAATCGCAAACCCTGTTGCCGCTGTTGGACGATCGAATTTTTCCAGCAATTGATCATAACGGCCACCGCTGCATAAAGAGAATCCTAATTTTTGCGCATAGCCTTCAAACAAAATTCCAGTGTAATAGCTCATATGACTGATAATATTTAAATCAATTTTAATATGATCTGTTACTCCATAGCTTTCTAACTGACTCCACAATAGATCAAGCTCCTCAATCGCTTTTCTCGCTCCATTGTTTTCGGTAATTTCACGAGCCTCAGCTATGACCTGGTGGTCACCACGGAACTGCAACAATTGTAAAAGCTGTTGTTTATCGATGGAAGACAGCGGTAATTTTTTCACATGCTCGCGGTAGCCAACATAATTTTTTTCATATAAAAAGCGGCGAAGAATATTGGCACGCTCTTCATTTCCGAGAATATCTAAAAATAAAGCATTTACAAAACCAACATGTCCGATGGCCACTGAGAAGTTCTCGAGACCGGCACTTTTCAATACCTCCACCATTAAAGCGATCACTTCTGCATCTGCGCTAGAAGTTTGATCACCGATTAACTCAACGCCAACTTGCTCAAACTCAGCCGGACGTCCGCCTTCACGCTGCTGGGCACGGTATACATTGGCATCATAGGCTAATCGCAACGGATAACCTTCACCCTTCATTCTTGAAGCAGCCACCCTGGCAATTGGTGCTGTCATATCCGGACGTAGCACTAATGTATGACCTTGTTGGTCAAGCAGCTTAAAAAGCTGTTGGTTAGAAATCGCAGAAGCCGTACCAACTGTATCGAAATATTCTAATGTTGGGGTTTGGATTGATTGGTAGCCCCAAGCATGAATTTCCTCTATCATTTTATTTCTTACTTGCTTTTTCGCTTCATAAAGCTCAGGCAATGTATCTCTCATCCCGAGCGGCTTTTCGAACATAAATAGCTTTGACATTTCCCTGACTCACCCTTTTTTATACTGATTAGAAAATATAATTTTTTGATGGACATCAGTATAAGAAAGGCATCAACTTCCGCCATTGTGGGCGGAAAGTTGTGTCTTTCTAATAAAATACCGAATCCTTTAGTTCGCTAATGTGCTAATAAATTAAAGTTACCTAGTATATTACAACGAAAACTAAAATGCGTCAATCTAAAAGGAAAGCATCTATCAATAATTTTACCAGAAAAATCATTATAAGTTTCTACGGTTTCTAAATATTTCAACAATTAAAATAAAAACGGCTCGGAATCTTCTCACAATAGCCCCCGAGCCGTAAATCATACAATCTATTTAACTAATTATTTGCTTCCTTCTCCCGCGCTTCCATTTCCTCTTTCGTATAAATCACCCGCATCGGATTGCCGCCGACAAAGGCTCCAGCTGGTACATCTTTATGAACGAGCGTTCCTGCGGACACGATCGCATCATCACCAATAATTACACCTGGCAAAATTGTTGAATTTGCCCCTATCATGACACCACTGCCGATGATCACTTCTCCCAATCGATACTCTTTAATTAAGTATTCATGAGCTAAAATCGTTGTATTGTAGCCAATGACCGTGTTGTTCCCGACTTTAATTTTTTCAGGGAACATAACATCAAGCATGACCATTAAGGCGAACGATGTGCTTTTTCCAACTTCCATATGTAAAAAAGTCCGGTACAGCCAATTTTTCATCGCCAAAAACGGTGTATAGCGGGCGAGCTGAATGACAACAAAATTTTTGACAACCTTCCAACAGGGGACGGTTTTATACACTTGCCATAAGGAATTTGCTTCTGTCACACTGTAACGCGTTGTCCTTCTGCTCAACTTTCGAAGCCTCCAACAATATCGAGTAAATCAGACATGTTATCAAGAACATAATCAGGATGAAAACTTTCTATGTACTTACGGCCTTTCATCGCCCAAGCCACACCGGCTGTGAGTGTGCCTGTATTTTTTCCACCTTCAATATCATGATTATTATCGCCAACCATGATTGCCTTTTCCGGTTTTGAGCCAAGCTGCTCCAACGCTTTTAAAAGCGGCTCTGGATCTGGTTTTGCATGAGTGACATCGTCTAAAGTGATAACGACGTCAAAAAACTGATCAAGCTTTGTAAGCTTCAACCCCATCTCAACCGTATATCGCTTTTTCGTTGTCACAATCGCAAGCTTATAGCCTTTTTCGTGAAGGGTTTTAATCGTATCAAAAACACCTTCAAACTCCGTCACTAGCTCATCGTGCTTTGCATGATTGAAATCCCGATAATATTGCGCCATTTCCTCCGCCTTTTCCGGATCCAGCTTGTTAAAGCTATCCATAAGCGGCGGCCCCATAAATTGGAGAACGTCCTCTTTTTGATATTGGCCGGGAAAATAATGCTGGAGTGTATGCATAAAAGAAGAAATAATTAATTCATTTGTATTGATCAGTGTTCCATCTAAATCAAATAATAGTGTATCAATTTTCATAACTTGCATCCTTTCTGCCTGATAACTCGACCCGTTTCCAAATAAAGGCTACAAACATCGTTAGTAAAATGGCTACAGTTAAACGGATAAGCAATAGCGGCCATATTGGAATTCCAAGCGGCGCAAAAAGCAATGTGTCCTCAATAACGGCATGGCATGACACCAAAAATAGTAGAGCTAAATACAAATCCTTTTTGGAAACGCCGTCTTCTTTTGCAGCCTGAATCATCACTCCTGCACCATAAGCAAGTCCGAATACAATGCCAGCAGCTAATGTTGTAGATGTATTTTCTTTCATTCCTAATAGTTTTAAAAATGGCGCCATCCAATTTGAAAATCGGTCGATCCATTTAAAATCCTTTAAAAATTGAATCATGATCATCAACGGGATAACGATCATAGCTAATTGCAAAATTCCAAGCGATGATTTTTCAAGACCTTGTAATAAAATCGGCCCGAAGCCGCTGATTTGTTCGTTTGCTGTATTTGAAACTAATCCGTATTGAGCAATCTCATTGCCGCCATGCCAAACTAGATTAATAATAATTCCTGATGCTATCGCAAGAAAAATCCTTACAGAGACCACTATCCAAAGCTTGACACCAACCTTGGCAGCAACCGTCGATTCAATAATCAAATTATGAGCAAACGACGTCATAACCGCTAAAATAAATACTTCTTTAACCGTTAACTCCATCGTTAAAATCGCACCGATGGCCGCATATAAGTTTAGAACGTTACCCAAAACCAACGGGATGGCTGCGTCTCCTGATAATCCTAGTATACCCATAAAAGGTTCAATCAAGTTGACAATCCAAGGTAAAACAGGTGTATATTGCAGCAACGTAACGAGTAATGTAACAGGAAAAATGATTTTACCTAAAATCCAAGTTGTCTTTAAGCCAACCGTCAAACCTTTTTTTATCGTGTTCAATGTTGCTCTCTCCCTTAAATGATGAAAAATGCTCCCGTGAAACAGGGGGACGGTTCTCCTGTTTCAAAGTACTATTTTTAATATGATTTATCTTGATCTAAATAGCGTACCTTCGCATAACCTTTGGAACGGCGATACCACCAAGCTACCACTGCAATAACAATCAAAACAATCGAAATAAACTGCGCCATTCGAAGACTTTCCGTTAACATTAAGCTGTCAGTTCGCAAACCTTCGACAAAGAAACGCCCGATCGAATACCAAATGACATAGCTCAAAAAGATCTCGCCCCGCTTTAAATTTACTTTTCTTAGCGACATTAAAACGACAAATCCGAGTAAACTCCAAAGCGACTCGTATAGAAACGTTGGGTGATAGTAAACCCCTTCAATATACATTTGATCGATAATAAATTTCGGCAGAAGTAACCCTTCTAAAAACGAGCGCGTCACTTCCCCACCGTGGGCTTCTTGGTTCATAAAATTTCCCCAACGACCGATCGCTTGAGCAAGAATAATACTTGGCGCCGCAATATCTGCAAGCTGCCAAAATGATAACCCACGCTTTTTAGCAAAAACATAACCTGTGATGAAGGCACCAATCAAACCACCGTGAATGGCCAGACCACCTTCCCAGATTTTTATAATTTCGCCGGGGTGCTCTGAGTAATAGCCCCATTGAAAAATAACATAATAGGCCCGCGCTGATAATATCGCAATTGGAATGGCATATAATACAATATCCATAAATGTTTCTTTCGGTAACCCTCTGCGGATGCTTTCTCGTTGGGCGAGCCATAACCCGATCATCGCACCCACAGCAATGATCACGCCGAACCAATATATCGTAAACGGCCCTATTGCTAAAAACACACGATCTAGATGCTGGATTTCAGATTCCATGATTTCACTCCTCTATGTATTAAGGCTTTGATGGTGGTTAACCTTGCATTTATCTTTTTACAGATCATCATGCTCCCCTTCTTCGATTACGTCTGTTAAACGGTTCGAAAATTGCTCGGCTGCATTGACACCCATTCGCTTCAACCGGAAATTCATCGCCGC